>JANSWS010000462.1 GCA_024743355.1 bacterium | reverse complement strand
TACGATCACCAAAGATGATTAAGTTCTTGGGCATGGGAAAAAGTTGCTAGTTGCTAGTTGCTAGCTGCTAGAAAATCCGGGAGAGAAGTCCTGTAGCGAAACTCGTGCAGAGTTTCGGTCGAGCACGCCGAGAGACGCATCCAAACTTCATCAGCCGACGTGCGCTAGCAAACGGGCCGATGATTTGTGGAGTGCCGCTGAATTGGCCCGGTCGCTAGCGCGAGGCGGCTGATGAAAATGGCCTGACGCCTGACGCCTGACGCCTAATACCCGATACCCGACGCCTGATGGCTTCCCCGCTTTTCTAGACTCTTCTTCTTTCACCGCTCAATTCTCTGCGCTTGATCCTTGCCTTTGGCCGAAACTCTACACGAGTTTCGCTACGGGACTGCTCTCCCGGCTTTTCTAGCCACTTCTTCGTAGGCTCGCGAACCAGCGCAGCGCCGTTCCGGCTGGAGTGGAATCGTTCTACCCTGAACGTCCGCACAACTCGGATCCCCCCGGTACGAGAGACCTGAGCTCTGGATGCCCTGATGCAACCTGGCTAGTGGCTTTTGTTGTCGCTTGGTACCGAAACTCTGCACGAGTTTCGCTACGGGACTGCTCTCCCGGCTTTTCTCCACGCTCTGGCGAGCGTAGCTACGGATGGCTTTTCTAGCTTCTAGCTTCTAAACCGTCCCAGAATCCACAAACAAATTCTGCCCTGTGATCGATTGGCTGACTTCGCTGAGTAAGAACTCCACGCTGGCTGCTACCGAAGCCGGCGAGGTGGCCTGCTGCAAGGCGGTGCGGCGATAAATCTTCTGACGTTGCTCGTCGCTCAGCGAAGCGGACATGCTGGTTTCCATGAATCCAGCCACCACGCAATTCGAACGAATGCCCTGCCCGCCCCACTCACGAGCGATATTCTTCGAATAGGCTTCTACGGCGCCCTTGCTAGCCGCGTACATCGCCAAGCCCTTGTAGCCAGTGTGCACGCTGATCGACGATATGTGGACCAGCGAGCCGGCAGTCTTATGCAACAGCATCCGGCGGATAGCCCATTTGCTCAGCTCCATCACCGAAAAGACGTTGCTGCGGAACATCGCCTCCAGGCGTTCCAGGTTCAAGTTGCTGGCCAGGTCATCGTAGGCCAGGGCGGCGTTATTCACCAAGCCATGCACGGGCGTCTCGTTGGGGATAGCGCTGCTCAGATTCTCCTTGATCGATTCCGGTTCGCCCAAGTCGCATGTCAGCAATTGCAATTGATCGGCATATTGCTCGAGCAATTGATTCAACTCGGCGGATTGCGTGCGGCTGAGCGCGAACACATGATGCCCGCCCATCAACAATCGCCGCGTGATTTCCAGTCCCAGACCACGCGATGCACCTGTAACAATAATATTCATAGCGAAATTGGGTATTTAATTATCAGCCAGAAGCGAGTTTGTAGCGAAACTCGTGCAGAAAGACGAAGTTGCTAGTCGCTAGAGGCTAGTAGCTAGAAAAACCGGAAGAGCAGTCCTGTAGCGAGACTCGTGGAGAGTTTCGGTTTCACCAAGCGACGCAATGAAGCAAAGTTTTGGCCTGAGTGTGGTACGGTTCTCCGAACCGTTTCCCCAAAGTCGAACTCAGCCCTCAGGTATTAGGTATCAGGTATCAGGTATCAGGTATCAGGTATCAGGTATCAGGTATCAGGTGTCAGGTGTCAGGCCTGATTTCGGTTCTTCTAGCCTCTAGCATCTTTGTTCTAGCATCTCTCCCCAGTGCGGAACGCACGGCAGGAATTAGCCTTGGACTTTAGTCCAAGGGAATCTACCACCCCTGGATCCGCCAGTCGCGAACGCGACGACAGGAAACAGCGCCGCTATTGCGGATAGCAACCCGATGAGTTGCCGAAACTCTCCACGAGTCTCGCTACCGGACTACTCTCCCGGTTTTTCTCGCCGCTCTGGCGAGCGTCGAATCCCCACGCTCTGGCGAGCGTCTAATCCCCACGCTCTGGCGAGCGTAGCTACGGATGATTTTTCCTGGCTTTTCCAGCCACTAGCCGGGGCTGGCTGGGCTCAGGGGGACACACTCGCTCGCGCGTCGTGCTTGTATTACTGGGCTCAGGGAGGGACACACTAGGAAAGATAAAGGTCCAATATCCCAATGTCCAAAGCCTGCCTCAGGACATGTGGCGCCCGATACCCGATGCCTGGCGCCCGAAACCATCTTTCTGGCTTCTCCAGGATAGTCGACCGAAACTCTCCACGAGTTTCGCTACAGGGCTGTTCTGCCGGCTTTTCTAGCCACTAGCTTCTAGCAACTAGCGACTTTCTCTTTCTCGCTTCTTTTTCCCGCTGGAGGTGATCGGCAATTCGGTAACGATCTGAAATATCTGGGGCACTTCGTAACGCTCGAGTTGCTGACGAAGTTGTTGCTTCAAGGCACGAAGATCAAACCCTTCAGCATCGCGAGGTACAATGTCGCAACAGACAATGCTTCCAGTAACCGAATTCGGCTGGCCATAAACGCGTGTTTCCGCCACCGCTGGCTCGGCGGCAATCAGGCTCTCGACCTTGAGGGGATTGACTTTGTAACCACCCACATTGATCCAATCGCTGCGGCGAGAAGTAATGATAAAACGCAGCGGCTTCTCACAGCTGATTTCGACGAGGTCACCGGTGCGAAAGAAGACATCGGCCACGTCGTCCAATGAACCCTCCTGCAGCGAATCTGCCAGCAGCGAGCGATGTGCGGACAACTCGCCATCAATGATACGAATGCGATCTTGCAGGTCGTCAGGAATCTCAAACTCGTGACCCCGGCCAACCAGTAGCGAACCCAGCTCAGTGGAAGCGTAGATGTTGCGGATGCGAGCTTGAGGAAAAGTATCACGCAAGCTCGCAGCCAGCGATTCCGGCATCCGCTCGCCGCCCAGGGTGATGGCCCGCACGCCAGGATAATGGTGATCGGAGGCGGTTTGCAGTTTGAACCAGGTGGGCGTGGCACTGATGTGTGTAATTTCGCAGTCTTGAATGGCATCGCTGACTTGGTCGGGATTCAAGCCATGCAGGCGAATCAAGGGGTTGCCGTTCAGTAGGGCTTGCAAGGCGACCTGCAGTCCGGCGAAGTGCGCAGGATGATAGGTCAGTCCCCAGACATCGTGTTCATGCTTGGGGCCCACGCGAACTCCGCGGGTCAGGCTGCGCGTCGAGTGCCACACCAGCTTGGGCCGGCCCGTGGTGCCCGAAGTGAAAATGCCCACCTTGCACTGCGATTCGCGCGCCTCGGCCAGATTGATCGGCGCCCGTCCCGTTTTCGGTGCATGGATCAGAATTTGGGAATTATCTGAGGGAGCTTCCGACGTTGCAGCGTCGGCCGAAGTGAATGAAGTCGCAGCGGCATCCCGCGCTGGTACCCTGCCCTGTCCTGTGTTCCCATCGGACGCAGGCGGTTGGATGTTCCGAGATTTTTCAACTTCGCTTTGTGCTTCGTCCCGGCACATGCCCGGCGGCAGCAAGGAAATATGCTGATTATGCGTGATGGCGGCCAGCAAGGCGATTAGCGATTCGCAAGCGTCAGGACCTGCCAAGCCATCCGCGATTGTCCCCAATGCCGCGATCTCATCTGTCAGCTGGCGGTAATCCACCGCCACGCCGCTGGACGGATCGAAGTAGAAGCAACTCTTTTGATGATTTTCCCAAGTTGACTTCATCTTGAACTTTTCAATCAGCCGCCTCGCGCTAGCCACAGTCCTGTAGCGAAACTCGTGCAGAGTTTCGGTCGACAAGCTATTGGTAGCGAAACTCGTGTAGAGTTTCGGCAGTTCTAGCTGTTGGTAGCGAAACTCGTGCAGAGTTTCGGCTTATTCTCTCGATTGGGCTCACCTGTTCTTCATGCGCTGTGCAACCCCCTTGGGGTTGGGGTGAACAAATTTTGCCTGACCCAGGGTGGCGCTCCGGCGGCAAGCCGCCTGCGCTGACCCTGGGCTTTGTTGTTGGACCTCTTCGACGTCGGCTTACTACTTACTACTTACTACTTACTACTTACTACTACCTGCTACCTGCTACCTGCTACCTGCTACCTGCTACCCGCTACCTGCTACCTGCTACCCGCTACCCGCTACCCGCTACCCGCTACCCGCTACCCGCTACCCGCTACCCGCTACCCGATACCCGATACCTGATACCCGATACCCGATACCCTCTTACTACTTACCGCTTTCAAGCTTCTCGATCACTTCGCCGATGGTGCGGACAATGCCGTTGGCGAAAATGTCGACGTTGTATTCGGCTTCCAAGTTTGCGGTCAGCACGGCCAATTCAATCGAATCGAAGCCCAGGTCCTCGCGGAGGCACATCGCCGCGGATAGCTCGCTCACGGTATCGCGACCGGCATCAGCCAGGATCTCGTTGATGATTGAGATTAGATTTTCTGCAATGGGCTCAGTCATGTCGGCATTCTAGGGGAAGACAAATTCTTCAGGCGTCAGGGAAAGAGGCGAGAAACGAGCGGCGAGGGGCGAGAAAGAAAGAAGTGGCTAGGCGCTAGTTGCTAGAAGCTAGAAAAGCCAAAACCGATTTTTTAGCGAAGCTCGTGCAGAGTTTCGGTCGACCAGCTGTTCGTAGCGAAACTCGTGTAGAGTTTCGGCAGTTCTAGCCCGAAGCAAGTTCGTAGCGAAACTCGTGCAGAGTTTCGGCTTATTCTCTCGAACTGGGCTCACCTGTTCTTCACATTCTGTGCAACCCCCTTGGGGTTGAGGTGAATCAACGCTTGCTTTCCCAGGGTGGCGCTCCGGCGGCAAGCCGCCTGCGCTGACCCTGGGCTTTGCTGTTGGACCTCTTCGAGGTCAGAAATGACGTTGTGTATCGAAAAGTCTGAGCAGTAATTGCCGCTGTTGAAACAGAACGGGTGGCGATAGAATATGTTCCCGGTTTGATGATCCTAATTTCGATCGCACATCCAATTTCATTGAGCCACATCACATTGAGCCACACGCAAGATCTAAGGAACCGATCAAAAACAACTTCCCTGTTTTTGAGGCGAAACATCACGCGGAACGAGGATGGCTACTATAGGTTGCGGAAGTTATTTTTGACCGGTTCCTAAGCCCAAATCTGTGTTCCATGACCCCAAGGGGGTCTGACAGCAAAGCCCAGGGTCGCGCAGCGCACCCTGGGTAGGGTTAGATTAAGATGCGCGAACCCCAAAGGGGTTCTACCAGCTTTCTATCTTGTTGTGGATGTTCCATTCCTGTTTGCTTGGGGCCGGTGCGATGCCGCAATCACTGGTGCAAATATATGTTCATTTAATTTTTTCAACCAAGGATCGCAAGCCCTTCCTGAAAGATCCCCGGACACGGGATCAGATGCATCGTTATCTTGCCGGGATTTGCGCGAATGTGGATTGTCCGGCATTGATTGTTGGCGGCGTACAGGATCATGTTCATCTGCTTTGCCGGTTGGGTAAAACGATTGACGTGGCCGACCTCATTCGCGATCTCAAGCGGGATTCGTCAAAGTGGATCAAATCGCAGGCCGGCGATCTCAATGAATTTCACTGGCAATCCGGGTATGGCGGATTCTCGATCAGTCCATCACATGTTGACGGTTTGATGGAATATATTGCGGACCAAGAGAATCATCATCGTCGAGAGTCTTTTCAGGACGAATTTCGTCGGATCTGCGAAAAGTATGGATTGTCGATCGATGAACGTTATGTGTGGGATTAAGGGCCGCGGTCGCACGCTGTACAACCCCGTTGGGGTTGGGGAGGAATCAACGCTTGCTTTCCCAGGGTGGCGCTACGGCGGCAAGCCGCCTGCGCTGACCCTGGGCTTTGC
>JANSWS010000475.1 GCA_024743355.1 bacterium | reverse complement strand
TGGTGGCTGTCTTCTTGCCGCTCAGTTCCATCAGCACGTTGCCCAGTGGCACGTCGGTACCGGCGGTGTATTTACCGTCCAGGTTCACGTCTTCGTACTTGAAGCCCGTGATCACACCCTTCTTGAAGTTACCGAAGATCAAGGCATTGGTTTGACTTTCGTTCTTCAGCGCTCCGGCGTTGTAACCAGCTGCGACTTCATCGTCATCAATGAATCCATCCGCGTCGCTCATGTCGGTGTCACCGACAAAGTTCTTGCCGTCAATCTCACGACTGGCTGCACCATCTTCCCAAACATATTCGCGACGACTGATAATTTCGAAGCCGCTACGTGGAGCCGTAGTCGAGGTTGGAGCCGTGGTCAGCTGGCCGGACGTGGACAGCATCCAGTCGCCTTGTGGGGGCTCGATCAATTCGTAGTAACCGGCATCCAACTGCGTAAACCAGAATTCACCGTGGATATCACTGGTGGCGGTGCCTACCAAGGTCCAATCGTAGGTCTTGCTGGTTCCGCCGCTGGCGAGCTTCTGTGTATTCGTTCCCAAGAACTTGTACAGCTGGAAGTCAACACCTTCCAGAACTGGTTCGCCAGTTTCCTTGTTACCATCGGCGTCCAGATCATGGAACTTCACGCCATGAATACTGCCGTAGACGTAGTTGCCCCAGATGCCAGCATCCTCGCTTCCGCCACTCGCAAGCGTAATCTTGGCTTCTCGTGGATCGAGGAGCATGTCCTGGTCAACGTCGGCGGTACCATCGTTGTTCGTATCCGTAGTGGCACTTTCCACTACGGTGTAATCACCGGGAACCAAATTGCTAAAGGTGAAGGTGCCGTCAGTAGCTGTCAGCGTGGTCTGGCTTACCGGACTACCGAATTGATCCACACCGGACAATTCCATGGTGACGTTACCCAGCGGAACATCGCCGCCGGCGAATACGCCGTCTTGGTTTACGTCTTCAACCTTGAAGCCGGTAATCGTTCCCAGCAGCAGATTGCCGAACCACAGGTCTTGATCTTGATCGGCGGGTGCTGGGTCAACATCTGGAGTTGCCAGTACTTCGACCTTAAGAGCACCTTCCACGATGCCCGCTTGAATTTCATCCGCAGTCAACTCACCGTTGTCATCAAAGTCCTTAGGACGGGTCGATGCTCCGGCTTCCCAGACGAACTCGCGACGGGAAACAATTTCAAAGATGGTGGTCGAGTCGGCCGGATTCTGGCCAAACTGGGTCGGGCTTACCTTAGCATTCAGATCGGTTTGTGGCTGGCCGGTGGTTTGAATCCAGGCACCATCCTGCTCGCGTACTTCGTACAAGCCGGGATCCAAGTGAGTGAACCAGAACTCACCGTGCACATCGGTGGACTCACTACCAACCTTGGTCCAACTGTACGTGGTTTCCGTACGGTTGCTCGTGAATTTTTGGGTGGACGTACCCAGGAACTTCCACAAGTCGAATGGAATTCCCTCGATCGGGTCTTCGCCCGGATCCTGTTTGCCATCCGCGTTCAGGTCTTCAAACTTGTAGCCGTGAATGCTACCGGTTACATAGTTACCGAACTCGACGCCCTCAAGTACTTGGCCCGCAGTCAAAGTGGTGTCAAAGCCATCGGTGGCATTGCCTGGAGAAGCTCGCAGGCCTTGATCCACCGGTACGCTACCGACGGAATAACCCTGGCCGACTTTCATACCAGGGTTGTGGTCGAAGTATCCGTCGAGATTGGTATCGGTTGTAAAGAGGTCCTCAGCGACCGTGTAGGAACCGGCCGGCAAGTTAACGAACCAGAACTCGCCGTCTTGATTGGTGATGGTCGAGGCGACCGGCTTGCCGAACACGTCGGTAGCTCCAGGCATGGTCATGACCACGCCGCCCATCGCCTTGTCATCTTCCTCGAGAACGCCGTCACCATCGAAGTCCTCGAACTTGAAGCCGTGAATTTCCGCACCGCGGATCAGAGTGATCTTGTAATCCTCCGCTTCACCGTCGTTGGCATGTCCGCTAGGCGGCAACACGGCTGGCTCACCCATCGAAGCTGTGTGTACGCGAACTCGCATGAAGGAGTCACCGACACTGATACCTGAGTGCGTCGGAATGTTGAATGTCAGTGTCTTCGTGCCATTAGCGTTGAAAGGCTCGGCAGCGACCACCAAGTCGCCTGGTTGATTGAAGTTGCCGTCTCGCAACCAGTCGACATAAACGGTGACGTAAGCAATTTGGCCACCGGCAACGCCGGTTACTTGAACGTCAATGCTTCCTTGATTGTTAGCCATCGATTGGGTAACGAACGTTCCCAACGAGTCACCTGGAGGCGCTGGATTGACAACCGTCATACCCATCGTCCGCAGATTGGTGACGCCGTCTTCGTCATCAATGTTGTTAATGTCATCGCCGTTGGCAGCCGCGCCAGGGAATAAACCAATCGTGGTCAGCGTCTCTGCATCACGCGCCGTTCCCAACAGCGGTCCCTTAGGAGCATGCAGCACGCCAGTGGTTCCATAGGAACCAGGAGCATCGGCTCCATCGTAAAGCACCTGGGTTGGCTCCTGAGCCATTTGGATTTCCATCGCGGCATGCGAGTAAGCCGCCGCCGACTGGATCAACTCCCAATCCAAAACGTTGTCCGTGCCATCCGCGCTGCGGTCGGTACTGGATGCACCCCGAATCAATGCTCCCAGAGCGGTGCTGGTTGTGACCGCACTCTCAAAGAATTCGACGTGATTTCCCTCGGGATCAATGGCGAGTGGATCGGCATTCAAATTCGTGAGCAGCTGTACCGTGCCCGTTTGACGCTGAATACCCAGGATTGCATCTAAGGCTACGTTGCCTGGGTCCAACTGACCGTTATCACCCAACAACGTGAGAGTGGAGCTGTTGGCAATCGATCCTCCGGAGTTCCCGCCAAAGTCTCCCATCGGATCCGATTGCTCGACACCGTAGACGGCACCAGTTGTTGCGATGAAGTCGGTACTGACTCCACCACGCAACTTCACCGAAGCAATGCGATCCATGGCCGCACTGCCCACGGGAATGATCATAGTGAACGAATTTAGCGTCGTAGCACCGTTAATCGGGGAGGTTGGTGGTACGGCGGACTGGAACTGGTAAAAGCCCTCTACAACGCCACCAAAAGGATTCGCGCCACCGTCGGTGAATGGACCTAAAGCCGGTGGTATCACAATGGTGTGCGTGGTGCCATCAATCTCGACGTCCACCTCGGGGAAAAGAGCGTTCGTATCGGTATAGCTGGCCGAAATCGCAATGGCCGCATCCGCCCCATGGGATAGCGGGATCGAGCGTTCTACAACTTGAGTAACCCCATCACCTGGAGTCTCATTGGTAAACATCTGGCCGAACATGGCCGGGTTCAAGTCCACAGCCAGCAGTTTCCTGGCTTCGAGGCTTTCCAATTGGCCTCGGACACGCTGGCGTGTCTTACGCTGTCTAGCTAGCTTCTGCTGCTGTCGAACACGTTGCTTGTCGGAACTTCCAAATAGAAACTGCATGATGCAAAAACTCCGGAGCGAAAAAACTTGATCTATGGGAAGGGCGGGCGACCCGTTTAAAGGTGGGGTGAGGTACCACAGCGGGCTGTGCAGGCCAGGTATAATGGACTCTTTACGCAAAAAGTGCCAATAAACCTTCCGCTATAACCTCTGACGATATTTGCGGGGTGTCATATGTCAAGCTAATGGATTGATAATCCCCAAATTATCCTCAAAATTGAGGTAGCCCCCCTCTCTGCAGTAGGGTGTGCTATGATTCACCGAATATCGAATTAGGATGCGTGTGGGCGCGTAAAACCCTGCCATTTTTAACGTTGGGGCCACGCGGCAGTGTTTGGCGATTCGATTGGCCCCACAGAATGGGGCTACCGGAAGGAAATGCTAGCCTTAGGTACCGGTCGACCTGAGAACGTCTGGCTACCCAGGAATGTCATCGCGGAGTCGCGAATCGCTGGTCTGGATGGCTGCCGGCGTAGCACGTTCCCTAATAACGCATGTACGCGTTATTCAAAACGGATGCGTTGTTGCACGAAGCTGGCATAATAAAGGGCCAGAAAATGCAAGCCCAAGCTGCCTTGTTGCCGATGCTCCCTACGGCCTTTGGGTGGCTCGGGCAGGCGAAGAATTACGACTATGGAACGCAAGAATGCAGAATGCAAACATCCAGGAAGAGCGAGATGTTCGTCGTCATGAAGAGGACGGGGCGAATCCCAGTCCTCTTTCAGCCGACCCACGGCCGCGGGCCGCATCGCAAGCCCGCCGGTGGAGTTTGCTGACGCTCGTTATTCCGCTACTAGCAATTTTGCCGCTCTTCAGCTTTCAAGCGGCTCGCATGTGGGCGGATCCCGCCCGCGCCTATTTTCCGCTGGTGTTTGTGTTTGTCGGGCTGGTCGTCGGCTGGCAGCTGAAACAAGCCGAACCGACCAAGTTCGCGGTGCGAAGGTGGATCGCGATCGCATTTATGGTTCTCGCGGCCATTGTTTTCGCTTGGGCTGTCTGGAGTTTTTCACCCTGGTGGGCACAAGTCGCAGGGTTGGTAGTATTCGCGGCTTGGGCTTTGGGAACCTTCGGCAACTTAAGTTCCGGAGTCATTGCTCTATGGACAGCCTGTCTGGGCACGAGTTTGACGCTGCCATTCGGTTGGGAACAAGCTTTGCCCAATACATTGCACCAATTCGCCGCATGGTGCTGCAGTAAATGCTTAGATGGTTTGGGTGTTCCGCATTTATGGGTCGGCAACTTACTCGAACTGCGGGATAAGATCATCGTGATTGATGATGCTTGTGGAGCATGGTCCAGCGTGTATGCGCTTGCTTTTGTCGTCTTGGCCCTGATCATCGTTCAAAAACGGTCGATGTTTGTCGCCGTTTTATCGATGCTGTTTGTTCCGTTGTGGGTCGTTGTGGCTGACTTTATTCAGTTGTCGGCCATTACTTACGCCCATGAAAACAGTGGAAGAGATCTGGCCTCAGGCTGGGACTTCGTGCTGTTGGATCTACTAACCTTTGCGTTTTCCGTTCTCTGTGCCGCTCTCTTCTCCAAAACGCTCTCGGTGCTGTTTGAGCCTGTACCCGTGGGTGATGCCGAGTTCGGTCCTTTGTTCGCCAGCATGAACAAGCTGCTTTGCTGGCCTCAACCAGATCCGCTGGAAGATATTCCGCCGACCGACTCGGATGATCTCAAGCATTTTCAACTGCTCAAGCGGGAAAAGCTGAAACGCATCGAAGCCAAGCCCAAGATGAATTGGTGGGAGAATCTACTGAGCCGTTGGAGTGTCTTGTTGTCTTGCGGTATGTTCGTACTAGCGGCCGCTCTACCATCCGCTGTGATTGCGACCGGCCAGGCTTTGCCGCGCTTCTCGCGTGTCTCCGCTTCCGCCGAGTCATTGCAAAGATTGGAACAGATTTCTTTGCCTGAGAAGCTAGGTGAGTGGAACTTGTTGGCCAACGACCTGAATTCGGAGGAAGGTATTGAAGATCGACCACGACAACTGGAGTGGCAATATC
>JANSWS010000466.1 GCA_024743355.1 bacterium | reverse complement strand
TAGTTGATGGAACAGGAGAAAACCGAGAAAACAGAGCGGTTTGCTTACTCTGTTTCCTCTGTTCTCTTATGTTCCAAACGATTGAGGCGACGCACCAACACCGTTTGCCCGCCGCAATCTTATGCAGGGGAAAACAAAAGTCCAGTCGATGCACTCTTGATCACGCGTCTCAACTGACTGCAAAACAAAAACTTGTGTGGTACAACGAAAGTAACTTTGATTTAGCGCAACATCAAAACTGGCGCGTCGTGCTTGTAAATACAAAACCAAAATGCTGCACAGCGAAAGCTTGGCGCCCTACTACCGCAGCTACCCGAAAAGCGAAGGGTCCATGGAAGAGTGCTCAAAAATCGATTTGGAAACGCGTACCCACTACCAGCGCGTCTCGGTAAATACCAGAAGGCGAAGCGATGTACTGCAGGTCGGACTGGATCGCGAGGCGCGGCGAGAACCGCATCCGGTAAAACGTCTCCCATGCTGCTTCACGATTGGTGCCACCCTGGAAGAGCTCCGTCCAAGCTAGTCCAATCCCCGCCGTGTCCTGATCTCGACTGGGCAAGAGTCCCCTATAGACCCCTCCAGCGACGAAGCTCGATCCAATGGACTCGGCAATGATCCTCTCGCCTGGGAAACGCGGGTAATAACCTGCAAAGATGCTGGCACCTTGTTCTGTTGCGGTCCCTCCGCCTGGCTCCCGGTAGATGCACTGTTCCAACTGCACAATGCACTCATGCACCGGGGAAATGCGTTCACCGTCGATTTCGCCTGCCGACTCATAGACCGCGCCGATGGCGAATACGCCTGGCAAATTGGCGTTTCCCAAACTGTAAGTCTTCTCAAGTTCGCCAACAACCAGAACGGTATCATCACCCGCGAATCCCCAGCTGTTGCCTCGCGCAAACGCGTTCCAGAGACCCGCTTTGAACTGCCAGGCGTCGTTAAGCTGCACCAGGACCACAGCGCCCATGGCGGGGTCCGGATAGGTTGGGAAAGCGCTGGAGGGACTGAGACCAAAGGTTGATTGAATGAAATCTTCCGCTGCGTTGATCACCAGGAATTCTTGGTTAATGTCCTGCTTGCCCAGTCGCAGAGTCACGCGATCGTTGAACAGCTCCGTTTCCAACCAATACTCACTAACCTGGGCAATGTTCTGGAAGGAGTCGATATTGCTGACAACTTGCGTGTCACCCACGAAATCGGTTGTCAATCCTCGCCCATGGGTATTTTGTGCCAGCACATGCAGTTTGCTAGGCACGCCAAGAGGGTTTTCCGCGAGATCCCACTCAAAGGCCAAATTCAGCAACCCCAGGTATTGGGTGGCATCTTTAGTTGCCAGACCACCGCGGGCATTGGTGAAAACTTCGCCAAAGTAGGTCGGCATGACGCAAAACTTGCCGAAGCTTAGCCCTGGTTCGAGAGAGACTTCGTCCGCCAGGGAGTCGCAAGCCAGCTGATCATCGTGAGCGAAGTGGACTTCATTGGCAAGCTGCGCGAGGGCATTGGATTGGCAGAAGCAGGCCTGGGCCAACAATAGGACGACCGCCGAAACAAGCACTTTTCCGATGCTGTTTGGCATCTCCCACACACCTGTGGCTTAATCCTCTATCGAGCAGCGAGAGAAAGCTGCCATTGAAATCCCACGCACTCCTTTTGATTATCGGTGCTTGCTTCGGTAGAGAACGACGGAACTTCAGAAATTTTGCCTTTTTCCGGCATCCAATTGAAGTTACTAGATCCGACCATTCCGGAATCGCATTTGTGAAATGCCCTGCTACAGGTTCACGCAATCTTCCCGTGCGATTCGCGGTTTTTTCCCGGTTCGCTCATCAAAGCTTAACGCTGCCTCAATAGACTTTCCGCCCGTGTTGTATTCGCTTCGTTTTTCATTCGGGAGTGCTGAGGTGAGAAAAGCTTTGACTCTTAGACACGCTTTCACACTGGTCGAGCTACTGGTGGTGATAGCCATTATTGGAATTCTGGTAGGGCTGTTGTTGCCCGCCGTACAGTCTGCGAGGGAGGCCGCAAGACGCATGCAGTGCCAAAACAATCTCAAGCAAATTGGCTTGGCGATTATGAACTTTGAGAGTGCCTACAAGCAGATCCCTGCTGGCCCGTTCGATGGACATCCAAGTGACCCCAACAATCAGTACACGGAACCGCCGGGTTCTTACGGTACAACCATTTGTTGCAATGCCTGGCATCCAGACGGATGGAGCCAATGGTTTAAGATCCTGCCCTTCATGGAGCAGCAAAATGTCTACAACCTGGCAAACTTTGACGCCGTTCCTACCCGCAGTCGCAGCCAGCGTACCGACGGAGAAAACGATGTCGCTCGGGCGTTGATCCCTACCTATTACTGCCCCTCGCGGAGAGCCGCACAGGGCTACGGCGGTGGCCTGTTTGGCCGCTCTGACTACGCCGGTTGCGCCGGTTTCTATCAGGGGCACATCCACGAGCATTTCCAAGGCAATGACCCCTTCGTCAACCCTCCCATTTGGCAACCGCAAATCCCTCCTCCACCTCTGGGCAATTCGATCTTTCGAGACGAGCGGGCGCAGGAGAATCTGGGAAACACGCCGGGCAGGAAAGGCTATTTCGTGAACCCCGCCTTGGGCGCCAAACGAAAGCTCGGTGACGTCACCGACGGAACTTCCAACAGCATCATGGTTTCCGAAAAAGCTCTTCCGAGAGAGCGCCATGGGAGTGATGGAGGCGACAACGAACGTTGGAACAACGCGGGTTGGGACGAATGCGTCGTCCGCTGGCACTTTCCTCCATTGGGAGATGCGGATCCGCGCAACCGCCCGTGGCGCGACATGGAAGCTCGCTCAGGTACCGTTTGGCGGCGCTACTTCGGATCCGGACATACGGGAGGCCTCAACTCGGTATTCGGAGATGGCTCGGTTCGCTTTGCTTCTTTCAATGTCGACGCAACTGTCTGGATGTACGCTTGCATCATTGATGACGGTGCCGTTTCTGAAACCATCGAGTAGCCAGCCTGGCATCGACCATTCTTCATGCGAGTCGCAGCATGTGCGACTCGCGATTTCTCAAACCTTCGAAAGATACTTCCATGAGCAAACTGAATGCGTTCCCCGTTTGTCTGCTGATCATTCTGGCTATGTCAGGCTGCGGCGGTGGAGAAACGATCTTACCAACTGACGAGCTAACTGCCGAGCAACTCGAGCAAGTCCAGCGCGAAGATGCCTCCATAGAAGACGAAGAGGAGGGCGGTGGACTCTAGCTGGACAGCACGACTTTCGATTAGCCGTATGGGCGTTAGCCCCGGTTTTCGAAGGGCTTAGGCACCAACTAGCCAGAAATCGTGTTACACGGTTAACAAAGGAATTGCCGGGAGCTTTATCGAAAGTGGCGCTGTCCAGCAAGCATTGGTGTTGAGTGCGATAATCCCTGCTTCGTACCGTATCTATATTGAGATGAAAATGCGCACCATCAGCCCGAGTCGGCGGTTCACCGTCAGCACGAAGCAGCCGTATCCTAGTTGGATCCCTATTGCCTGGGTCAGCTTGATGCTTGCCGCCACCATTCCGGGCTGCGGTCAGCAGACGACGGCACCGTCCAGCGCCACGCTGAAAAACACAGTTAACCCACCAGAAGTCCAATATGTGGCCTATCCGGAGTTCATCAACTGGAATCAATTCCCAATTGGCACCACGGTTGTCCGAGAGTCGGAAATCGTTGGACCCACAGGTTTGAGCACGGAAACCATGACTCTCGAGTTGGTCGACAAATCGGAGCAGAGTCTAACGGTGCGAATGCAGGTCAAAGTCGTTCATCCGGATTCCGTGATCGAGAATCCACCCTTTGAGATCAAGCACCGGGCCAGGGTACGAGTACCTACCGCCACGGCCGATTTGTCGTTGCCCAGGACAGATGCACAATCTCTGGGAGAAGAAACGCTGAATGTGCTTGGGGAAGAGGTTGCAGCCGAAGTCTACACGTGGACTGACACGGTCGAGGCCGGGCCGATGAAAGTGAAGCTCTGGAGAAGCCAAGACTTTCCCGGTCGCACGTTGCGTCGCGAAACGCAGGTAACCGACAAGTTTGGCCGCGAAGTCAGTAGCACACAAACGATTACATTCTTGGACATACCGACAGCGGAGCAGCCCCCTATGGAGACTGAGCCTTCCAGTTCCACACAGCCCTGAACTCAGACAAGTGAGGGCTAGCCGCAATACCGTTCAATGCGGGCCGTTGCCTGTTTTCCTGATAGAGCATTTTCCACGAGAAATCCGTACGGCGGCAACCGAGGCTAAGGCCAAATGGCACTCACTTTAGTAGCGTAACGGCGCAAGCCGTACGGCCGCAGTAACGAATTCGCTGTGAAGTGCCGGGCGGCTCGCGCCGCACCGCTGCCATTAACCACGCTTCCTGTGTCAAAGGGGGGCTAGCCGCGGATGTGTTTCAAGTGCACGGTGGTTGCATGTGCCAACGCTGGCAAAGTGCTTCATAAGGCTTCGAACACGCCATGTCGGTTCAGCATTTCGCGGAAGGCGGAACCATCTTCCATGGATGGTGCTGGCTCTGTTTCAGTGCTGGGGATCGGTGCAATGACGCGTTGGTAACTCAACCGCAGCAGGCCATCATCGAGTTGACTGTTGGATGGGTCTTGGGAGGCTTCCATCTCCGGACTGACTGCTATGTTCAGACCGGACTCAAGAGATTCAGCAAACCCAAATTCAACCGCCTCCGAACTGCTGGTAGGCTCCGCGATGGGCGTCTCAATAGAAGCGGAATCCGTATCGGTGAACCTGAGCTTCATGCCTTTGGAGTGGACGGGCTCGCGCAAAGCGTTGTCTGTCGAGCTCTGAAATTCCTCAAATGTTGGAGGATTGGGTTGATGGGTTGAATCGCCGGGGAAGGCCACTTCGCTGGCTGCCGGCTCATGAACACTGCCGCAGCATGCGTTCCGTGAACAGTGGGAAGGTACATGGCCACACTTATGGTGTTTACAGGTACGTTGCGAAACCGATGCACAACCGGTGCAGAGTGCGGCTCCAGTAAGAGCCCAGCCCAATAAAATCCTTTGCATAACATCGCTCCAACTGTACTGCACCACGTTCTTATCGGAACGGCTATTAGCTTCCGACCTGGCGAATTTATCGTGCAATCCGTCGCTAACCGTGCAATCGCGCTGTGAGAAAGTCGGCTAATAACAGTTGGATGCAATGCGCCCGCGGAATCATTGGCAAACCAGTGAAAAATGCGACAACCGGTGCTATTCGCAACTTTGATTCTGAGTGGATTATCGATACATCCCCTACAGATCAACAGTACGTCCCGGTTGCCGAACGGGATCGTGGCAGCATGCTGGCAGTTCGCGCTACCACATGTCTGCGTCACCAAAGCCCTGCTCGACAGCGAGACGCGGCGAGGCATCCGCCTGGCGAAGGTAGTTACGGCAGATGTCCCCATGAGATCCACCTTCTGGCGAAGGTAGCTACGGAGATGCGTCATCGGCCCGGCTAGTAGCTACGCTCGCCAGAGCGTGGATCGCTGCTGAAACGATGCTTCTTCCACCTTCTGGCGAAGGTAGCTACGGAGATGCGTTATCTGGCCCGGCTAGTAGCTACGCTCGCCAGAGCGTGGATCGCTGCTGATACGATGCTTCTTCCACCTTCTGGCGAAGGTAGCTACGGAGATGCGTTATCTGGCCCGGCTAGTAGCTACGCTCGCCAGAGCGTGAACCGCTGCCGAAACGATGCTTCTTCCACCTTCTGGCG
>JANSWS010000747.1 GCA_024743355.1 bacterium | reverse complement strand
GTACTGCTGGCTCTGAATGGCCCGCAGCATCTCCATCGATTTGGAAGGGTGAACGCAAACGCAACCACTGGTGAAGCTGCACACGCCAAAATCACGCATGTGAATGATGGCCGGCTGTTCGCCAATGCCACTCACCACTACACTTCCGGGAACATGCTCGAGCACCTCCTTCAAGTAGTCGTCCTGCGAGGCATCATCGCGGACAACGGCATACTTGATCCAGCTTATCATGCCGTCGTCGTACATCTTTCCCACTTCCGCCGGTGGAAGCCAACGGTCATGTTTCAAGTACAAGACGATGGGCTTGCCCCAGGCTTCCGCGAAGTCGCGGATGCCTTTCAGCAAACCACCGCTGTCGGAAATATCACGCTGTGGAAGGACCATCACGGTAGGAAAATCAAAGTCCTTCAGGATTTCGCACTGGTCCATCATCGTGCCGTAGGCCGGCCCAACCGACGGAATCACCAAAGTCTGCTCGCCAGCCAGTTCCGCCAACATCTGCAGCAAGGCCGCGTACTCGCTTAAACGGACGTGGTAAAGCACGGCATTACCGCCGTACAACAGACTGTTCACTCCACCGGCCTCGAGAAAGCGAATCAGCTTCCGGTTTTCCTCGACTTGCAATCGCAACGAGGCATCACGAGCTAGAGGGGGCACCGCAACCACGCTGGCAGCCAGTCGCTGCGAATTGACGGGATTTGTATCCATGATTTCCTACGAATCCTGAAATGCACGCCGAATCAGAAAGCCACTCAAGGCGGAAGCCGTGGTCAGCAATCGCACGCCACTCCCATTGCAAAAAGCCGAAAGGCTCCCATTGCAGAGAGCCGAAAGGCCGGGTGTGACAATCGGCTGCGGACCATGGATGGGCTATTGTTGGCGACTTTTCCCACAACGCAATATCCCACAGGACACACATACTACTCGGAAGCCGGTGTGGTTTCCGCCGCAGGCTCCGGCTTTGACGGACTGCGAACCTTGATGACCGTCGAGCGTGTGTAGGCACCTGGCTCATCGCTCAAGGCCTGAGAAACCGACAGCTGTTCCTCTAGAAAATCAAATTTTGCCACGATCTTTGCAACATCGGGCATTAAAGCCATGAAATCTTGAACGGGCTTGAGTTCTGCTGCATCTGGCTGCATGCCGGCAATCCCGATCGCAATCTGCGCTACGGCACCCACTTGCCCCAGCATTTTCGCCCCATTGCGAATGGATTCTCCGAGGTTGTTATAGCTCACGGCGTAGACGGGATCTTCAATGAGCGGAGCCAATGCCAAAAACGGCTCGGACTCAACGATGGACTTTGCCTCACCAGATCGTACCGCAAGAACACGCTGAATCGCTTGTCCATTGGACCCGATCAACAGCCATCCGTCGGCAAATCCAAAGGTGGGAGTGAGTCCAAAGGCGGTCCCAAGAACGCTGGAAACCTGTTCAAAATCCGGCACTTGCGGACATTCGACCAAGCGCAATTGCTGTGCTTTTGCCACCGGGTGCGACTGCAAGGCCTCGAAGCCTCGGTGAATCAACTCACCAATTTTCTCGGGATTCTCACAACGCAG
>JANSWS010000357.1 GCA_024743355.1 bacterium | reverse complement strand
TTGGCCCTTAAGTTGGGTGTCGCCAGCGTAGTTGGAGCCGCCGAATAAATCCGCTGGGGACGGTAGGAGCTGGATTGCGATTCTCCGGGCAGCGGTGCCGCGGAAGTCAGTGTCTGACTGTCCGGCGGAGCCAACCATATTTCCAACCTCTCGCTGGTAAGGAAGCCTTCATGCTGACTCTCGATCAACGTGTTACCCAGCAATTCGATCCAATGCGTGCCGGGCCCCGCATCGGCTACGGGCTTCATCCGCAATGACTTCTGCCAACGCACTCGGATTTCTTGCGACGTTGCCGGCTCCCTTTGGCGATCCGCCACCGCCTGCGAAGTTCCTACCGCGGAGGCCGAGCTAGCGTCGACCCGCAACGTTTTAAGCTCTCCAGGGCCTTCCGCGAACAGCCAACCGAGATGCGGTTGATCTGCTTCTTCCGCTTGTGTCTGCGGCGGCAACTGATACTCGATATGCGGAGAACGAAACTCGTTGCTCCTCTGCCGCAGCAGCACGGTCGAGCGGGTGGCGTCCTGATGATTTAGCTGCCCGTTGAACTCGACGCGTTGCTTGCTCAAGTCTACATATAGCCGCTTGGCTCGCGCTGTCAGATCAATCATGGGCAGCTTCAAATCGACCCATTTCTCACCCACAAAGTCTTGTACTGAGTCCGCTCCCACCGCCTCGATCCGGTTGAACTGGATACCCGCAAAACTCGCCTCCGACGATGGGGCGTTTTCGCTTTCTCGAGTCTTCTTGGGAGGATCCAGATTGAAAGTGATTCTTTCACAAAGGAACTCGTCACTAGGCAGATTGCCTAGACTATGCACTACGCGTACGCCATTTTGCAGAGTTGCCGTCGAACGTTTGAAATCAAAAGTGAAGCGGCCCCCACAGGTAGCCGTCAAACGCGCCGGCATTTGCCGCAGCTGCTCGGGAGATGGGCTGTTGGGATTGAGCTGTCTAGGATCCACATCCGCCCAAATGCCGCCGGCCGGCAGAGCCAGATCGATCGTATCCACATGGTAGAGCTCGAGTTCATCCAGCGGTCCCCAGTCCGGAGAGGGAGCCCCCTGCTTGCCCAGCAGGTCACCCCGCAACAAGAGACGCAATTCGCGACCCTCAATCACACTGTCGTTCCAATCAATGCGGACCTTCTGCCGCGTCGATACCTGGGTTCGATTGATGACCAAATCCGAGGTCCGCAACCGCCATGGCTGCTCCTGGGTCTTATCGGACACTTGGCGGGTGACTTCGATTGCCCCGCTAAGATCTCCACGGACGATGGTCGGGACTGACGAGCCGGTGATATCCGGCGGCTCCTCAAAATGAATGGTTGCGCCTTGCTCAGCGCTGATCACCCACGTCGCTGGCGGCTGCTCTGCCGTATGCCCGGCTGGACGAAATTCGTCTGAGGATGGCCTCATGATCATCGTCAGCGGGGCGAGCCGCCAAGTTTTCTCGTCAATGGACTCCCACGACTTGGAAAGCAAAATCCCTTGCTGCGTTTCGATGATTTTTGGATTCTGAGTTTGCCATGAGCCCTCTGCAAATAGCGCCTGCCACCACTGGTTATCTGGCAGCTTGCGTGAGACAAGCGTTGAACGCTCTGCGTTTACATTCTGAGGCTCGATCCATCTCGCAACCGTCACTACATAAACACCCATGGCGATTAAAATCGCAACCAGTGCCTTCAGATAACGAGCTGCGAATCCAACCACGTAACCTACCTATCCATCGGCCTGAACGGAAGAACATCCTCCCATGAACCCTTGGCTTTCATGATCCGCTCGATCAGCTCTCGCACGGCTCCGCGGCCGCCAGGTTTGTCTGTCACCCAGCGGGCTGACTGAATTACCTCTTCCGCTGCATCGGCAACTGCCACCGCCAATCCGACTTCATTTAAAACAGGTACATCGGGAAGATCATCACCGATGTAGCACACTTCTTCGTGTGATAGCCCCAATTCTGAAAAGATCTCGCGGGCGATTGGCAGCTTATCGGAATAACCTTGACGCACGAGCTTCACACCAAGTTCAGCGGCTCGCAACTTCACGATCTGCGAGTTCCGCGATGAAAGCAGACCAAAACTGCCCCCACTCGCCTGCCAAAGCTTGATTGCGAGACCATCGCGAACATGAAAGGCTTTGCTTTCGATGCCCGCATTGTCCACGATGATGGAGCCATCGGTAAGCACACCATCCACGTCCGACAGAATCAGTTTTATAGGCTGCGCGAGTTTGATGTCGCGCTCGGATATTTTTCTTGCAGCCACCTAGCCAGCTTCTTTCTGATACTTGATCAAGGACAATATTCTCGGCAGCCCCGCTTCATTGGAAACCTGCGGCACTTCAGACACTTCCTCGGCCGCGCGGCGTTCCGCGGCGAGATCAACCACGTCCGTGATATCAACGATTCCGAGTGGCTGGCCGCTACTGCCCACCACCGGCAACTCGCTGATCTTTCGTTCTTTCAATATTCCCAGCACTCGATCCATCTTGGCCCCCGCGTCTACCGTGAAAAAATGTCGGCTCATGACATCGCGAACTGGCCGATCCAGCTGATCATCTTGCTGTCGTTCTAGAAGTCTTGCCAAATCGCTGTCGGTGAAAATTCCTGATAAGCGGCCGCAGTCATCGGTCAACATGATGGCTCCCGTTCTACGTCCCGGGCGGCTGATGTGGACAAACACCTCGCGCACCGTCAGCTCTTGCGAAGCCACTCGGCACTCGGCCAGTGGCCGCATCACCTCAGTCACGGGCGTTAGCTTGCGGCCAAGACTGCCACCGGGATGGAAATCGGCGAACTGCTTGCGGGTAAAACCTCTGGCCTCGCTGGCAACGATGGCCAGTGCATCGCACAGAGCTAACATCAGCGTGGTTGTACAAGTTGGAGCAAGCCCAAGTCCGCAGGCTTCTTTGTGGCTTCCAAGGGGCACCACATAATCCACCCCACGTCCCAGGCTGCACGCCTGATCCCGAGTGATAGCGAGCGTCACAAGGGCTTTGCCATGAACGCCAGCCAGAGGCTCTCGATCCGCCGGTTCCGGGGCCGCGGAGCCATCTGCCATTCGCTCAAGAAGCGGCAATAGACGAAGGATCTCTTCCGTTTCTCCGCTGTAGGAAAGCAAGACGACCATGTCGCCAGGTCGTACACAGCCGAGATCACCGTGCACCGCTTCCGCGGGATGCAAGAAATGACTGGCTGTGCCTGTGGAAGAGAGCGAGGCTGAAAATTTTTGGCCAATAATGCCGGCTTTGCCGATCCCTGTGACAATCACCCGTCCCCGGCATTGAACCAGCTGTTCCGCGGCATCGATGAATCGATCATCCAAATGATGCAGTAGGGTGCCCAAGGCCGACATTTCGGACCGCAGCACTTGCCTGCCTCGGGCTAACATCGACGCGCGACTAATTCCACTTTCCGCGAAGCCGCTCTTGAATGCTTGTGCGGACATGACTCCCCTCCTTGAAAGACGTGGCGCTGGCCTCCTGCCAACCTGCGAGCATCTTGTGGCAGGGGATTCTAGTAAACGGCGATTTCCACAGCAACGCAACTTGTTTGTCCGCTGCCAATCGCCGTCCGCCAACCGGAAGCAACACGATTGATATCACTCCGCTATGGAGGCAATACGTGCCATGTCCGCAGGCAGGAAACCAGTTAAGCGACGGCCGCTCCGGCATTAATTTCGGCTAGGCGGAACGATTAAGACCGCGTGAATTCCGCCAGATGATTTCTACCGTAGAAAAAGGCAAGACGTTCTCCACGGCGAACTTTCCTGTGCTGTGCCACACATGCTAGCATTGCTGCCCAGTACCATTTCGATCGTGCAAGACTACTCCGTTTGAGCCGTTCGGAGCTGAATTTGAGGGCAGTGTTTTGAGGGCAATGTGCGGTGCGCCTGGCGTCCGAGCTTCGGCTTTTTGAAAATTGCGCGCAACTTCTCGCTGGCAATCCTGGCCAGTAGCATCTGGCTAAATTGGGCGAGCCCAATAAACTGATCTGTTGCCGTAGATTCCACGGGAACCGCGGCACCCGCCTTTTTCTCGGCTATTGGCTGTTGATCGAGCCCCAAGCCGTCGAACTGCGATGGCGGCAGAGGATCTGGCCCGTTTTGGTGGATCTGGCCCGATGTGGAGAGCATTTGGATATCGGTAGTGCGAATGCCAACGGCTTGCCGATGAAATGCTTGCCAGCGAGGATAAGGCCCCAGTAGCGGATCAGGACATTGGGCAAGCCGCACTCCATCTCAACTTTGTAGATTCGCCTTCAGGAGCACCGTGCATCGGTTAGCAGCGGATGAAGTTTGTCAGTGATCGTGTCCGAAAGTATCTCGCAGTCGCAAAAGACTTTTGCGTGCATCGAGTGCTGCATGCCGATGATCCACCCCATCGCTTGGCCTTGGGCATCGCCGTGGGCATGTTTGTGACCTTCACCCCACTGATCGGCATTCAGATGATGGTCTCGGTATTCTTGGCCTGGTTGCTGAGAGCCAACAAGGTCGTGGGGGTACCGATCGTCTGGATCTCCAATCCGCTCACCGTTATCCCGATCTTCACACCTTGTTACGTACTTGGTTGCAAGGTTCTCGGCGTACCGGTCGTGCTTGAGGTATGGCAGGAAATCAGTCGCGAATGGAATGCTTTGATCGCGGATCCGGGCACCCGCCTTGGGGACAAAGTACGTTTCTGGTGGGAGCGTCTGATCGATGTTGGATGGGACAGCATGCTGGACTTCGCAGGTCCCCTGTGGGTGGGCTGCCTGCTGGTAGCGGCCGTGGCTGGCGTGGTCAGCTACTACATTTCCCTGTTTGCGATTCGCCAGTATCGCCTGGCCCGCTGGGGCCAATTGATGCCGCCTCGAACGACGCCTAAGGAATCCATCGAGGACGATTCAGTTACCAAAGACGATACGGCTCAGGGTGGCAGTGCCGCTTGAGGGCGGTAAGCCATGCAGTGAGTGGCGAGGGCTCGCGCGGTAGTGACTGGCGGACAATCCTGGTCCTCTGCCAGCAGCTGGTAACCTATCGCCGCCTTGGCGATGGTTACCTCGGCGGAAGCAAGGCTTATCTTAAACCAGACGCGGTTCTAACCGCCCATGGCCGGAAACATTTCGCGGACCATCTGGATACCGGCAGGTCCCACCAAGACCACGAAGATGCCAGGAAAGATGAAGAGCACCAAGGGAAAGATCAGCTTGACCGCGGTCTTGGCGGCTTTCTCTTCCGCGATTTGTTGCCGCCGCGTTCGCATGGCTTCACTTTGCACCCGCAGTGCGTTGGCTATGCTCGAACCGAACTTGTCTGCCTGAATCAGAATGGAAGCGAGCGATCTCAGATCATCGACTCCGGTACGAGCGCCCAAGTCGGTGAGGACTTGATTTCGGGCACGCCCCATCTGCAGTTGCAGGTTGCACAGTCCAAACTCGTCAGCAACGATCCGATAGCTTTTCTTCATTTCCACTGCGACACGTCGCATAGCCTGGTCGAGTCCCAAACCGGCTTCAACACAAACCACGAGCAAGTCGAGTGCGTCGGGTAATCCTTGGAAGATCTGCTGTTTGCGGCGGCGGATCAATTGACTCAGAATCAAAGTTGGCAAATAGAATCCGACCCCCGCAATGACAAAGGCACGGATTGCTGCCGCAGTTGTAAATCCATAGAAGAACAGCGACACTCCGCCTCCGGCGAACAGAAAGGCGATGGCAGTAAGGGCCCGGATGGACAGGTAAGTCATCGGCGCGCTCTCCGAGCGGAAGCCGGCTTCCACCAACCCCTGCCGGAGTTTACCCATATCGCGTTCATTGGTCGGTGTCAGCGGCTTGGCCAGGGTCGGCGACGCTTTCTCCAGCACCCGCGTAATGGCTTCCGACTTCTTGTTGTCGCGTTCCTGCTCACGGGATCGACGGCGAGGATCACTGAGCTCCTGGAGCCGTTGTTCGGCGCGATCGTCGCGATCCACAAACTGGCTCAGGATCAGCCAGGTCATGGCGCCGATGGCCAGAAATATGGCCACCGGGATAATAACCGCATTGGAAAGTGCGATACCAAGCAACATGGTAGCTAAACCTTCACGTTAATAATCTTACGAATTACCAGGGCACCGACGAGCTGCAATACGATGGCGGCCGCCATAAGCTTCCGACCGGTTGGGTCACGGAAAAGCACCATGGCATAGTCGTAGTTCAGGTACAACATCACGCACATCAGCAGCGGTGGCAGAGCGAGCAGTACGATTCCCGACAGACGACCTTCACCGGTAAGTGCTTGGATCTGGCCTGCCAGCTTGAAACGCTCACGGATCAGCGAGCCAATCTTGTCCAGGATTTCGGCCAGGTCACCACCCGTCTGTCGCTGCAACAAAACTGCGGTTGCAAAGAAGCGGAGGTCCATATTGGGGACTCTGACCGTCATATCTTCCAGGGCTTCATCCAGCGTGATACCCAGGTTTTGTTCTTCGAAAGCGCGGCCAAACTCTTTGCCGATCGGGTCCTGCATTTCACTGCCGACCAGACCAAATCCGGCGGCCAAACTGTGACCGGCTCGCAGTGACCGCGAAAGCAGCTCCAGAGCCTCGGGTAATTGCTGGTTGAACTTATTCATGCGTCGCTTGCGCTTGAACATCAGCCACACGATGGGGATGACACCGGTCACGATAGCGAACACCGGCAAGAGCAACTTTGGCACGGGAGTCACGAGGCACAGCAGAGCGCCCGCGGCGGCTGATATGCCGCATATCGACAAGAACTTGGAACCCGACATATTGACGTCGGCTTGTTCCATCAGGTACTTGATATTCCCGAACTTCGACAGCAGTTCGTCCGCCATCGTCTTGGTATCGGTCAATGAATTGGCCGTCAGCAGAGAGGCCTCGTTGCCGTTCTCCTTGGCCACTTTCTTCGTTCCGGTCAGCACCGCCAGGCGATCTTCCGCAGTGTTTTCAGCGGAAGGACGTAGCGATAGTGCCACGAAGCCCACAAGTGCCGTGACGCCTAAGCCGACAGAAACAACAATAATGATCGGTAACATGGTTCAGTTCTTGCCCTTGACGGAGCCCTGGAGGGACTCGTGAATGGAATGGGTTTAGGCTTCCATGATGGTTCTTTGACGGAAGGCACTCGCCGGTAGCCTCACGCCAGCGGACTCGAGACGATGCATGAAGCTGGGTCTTACGCCTGTGCACTCGAAGTGCCCATGGGCTTTGCCATCTTCACCAATGCCGTCCTGGACAAATTTGTAGATGTCCTGCATGACTACGGTGTCCTGCTCCATACCGGTGATCTCGGTGATATGGGTCACCCGTCGCGGGCCGCCCTGAAGACGGTTGGCTTGGATGATTAGATGCACAGCGCTGGAAAGTTGCTGACGAATGGCTTTGATGGGCAACTCGAAACCGGCCATCATCACCAGTGTTTCCAAACGCGCTACACCGTCTCGCGGGTTGTTGGCGTGAATGGTGGTCAAGGATCCGTCGTGACCGGTGTTCATAGCCTGTAGCATGTCGAGCGTCTCTCCGCCTCGACACTCACCGATGATGATGCGTTCGGGACGCATACGCAGAGCGTTCTTCACCAAGTCTGTCGCGGTAACCGCGCCATTGCCTTCAATGTTCGGAGGTCGCGTCTCGAGACGCACAACGTGATCCTGTTGCAACTGCAATTCAGCAGCGTCCTCAATCGTCACGATCCGCTGATCGTTCGGAATGAAGCTGCTCAAGGTATTCAGCAAGGTCGTCTTACCCGAGCCCGTTCCACCGCAGATGATCATGTTCAGACGCGCCTTGATGCAACCCTCCAAGAGCATCACCATCTCGGGCGTCAAGGCTTTGTAATTCAGCAGATCTTCCAGCTTGAGCGGATTCGAACCAAAGCGGCGAATGGAAACCGCGGCGCCGTCCAGGGCAAGCGGAGGAATGATCGCATTGACACGAGAACCGTCCTCCAGACGGGCGTCCACCATCGGGCAAGTCTCATCCACGCGTCGACCCACCTTCGACACAATGCGGTCGATGATTTGCATCAGGTGCGTATTGTCGCGAAACTCGACTTCTGTCCTCTCCAGCCGCCCGCGACGCTCGACAAAGATATGCTTTGGCCCGTTGATCATGATATCGCTGATTGACGAGTCTTTCAGCAACAACTCCAACGGCCCCAAACCAAAGGTCTCGTCGAGTACTTCTTCAATAATACGATCACGCTCATTCCGGTTGAGCAGCGTATTTTCGGCGTCGCAAAGATGCTCCACGACCAAGCGTATCTCTTTACGAAGTTGGTCGCCTTGCATTTCCCCAACTCGGCTAAGATCGAGCTTATCGACCAGCTTGTTGTGGAT
>JANSWS010000180.1 GCA_024743355.1 bacterium | reverse complement strand
TCGCGGGTGTCTTGCAAGTAGAAACCGTTGGCTGGACCCAGCGGCTCAGGGCAGTTGCCCTTAGCTTCACAGTTGATCTGTGCACCCAAGTTAGAACCTTCAGGAATGGTCTTAACCTTGTTGTCGCCCGGATCGTAGTAGGAAGGACCGTCATTGAAGGCTTCACCCAGCAATTCACCGGCTTCCAGGAAGGTGGCCGACTGTCCGTCATTAACCAACTGCCCCCAAGGGTCGGCGGGCGAATAGGCAAGAGTCGCTTTCAGAGAGGCGTCCTTGATATCGCCGGGTGCCGCGTCGCCGATGAGAGCGATGGCATCTTGGCCCACCTTGCCGGTCTCCAGCAGGCGTCGCTTCAATGGACCATTGGTACTGCGAAGTCCCTTGGGAGCCCAGGTGCCGTCCGGAAGGCCGGTGGCCGGATCAGGAACACCAGCAACGTAGGTGGGAGGCGTGGTGGAAGTGTCACTTACAACCTTCAACCCACTGCGGACCAAATGCCAGCCAGCAGCATAGTTTGTGTTATAGCCCTGCTCGATGAAGGCTCGGGCGATCAGTGCAGCACGCTCGGGCGTGTTGCGAGCCGTTCCGCCAAACTCTCCGCTACCGGCGACAGAAGGAGCACCGCCCCAAGTATCCTGGCCGCAAACGCCCTTGGTAAGAGCGTCCAAGGTTGCACCTTCCTTTGCGTTACCGGTCGACTTGCCGTACAAGTCGTTCAACTTCTCCGAGCCACGCAGTGGATTGGAAGGGCAGCGCATTTCGTTGACGTTTCCAGCGTTCATGTTGACCACGTCGGCAACCCAACCGATGGTGTCCATGCAGCCGTCTCGTGTGAAGTCGCTGGCACCGGAGCACAGCCGAGCTTGCGCGTCGACATCCGCAAACATGTGCAAACCGATTCCGATTTGTCGCAAGTTGTTCTGGCAGCTGGCCTTACGGGCACTCTCGCGAGCTCGATTGACGGCTGGCAATAGCATTGCCGCCAAGATGGCGATGATGCCGATCACTACTAAAAGTTCAATGATCGTAAACGCATTACGATTTTTCATCTACAGAATCTCCGTTTGGAATCTAGGCACTTTGGCCTACAATGTGTGTGTGTGGTGGGTCGTCGCCTGGAGCCTTTTTGGTTCCGGCGGCGGCCTGCTTTGATTTGACATTTAGGTTGTCAGGGACATTTACCTATGAGATGTGGTTCCACTCAGTTGTGTGGGTGGAACAAGTAAGACAAGATTAAAAACGTCTATCTAAACTGGATCCTCCTTTCGCGTCTTATGCGCGTTACTTCTTGTACGCAGAACGCAGACTGTAAACGCTGATGAGCTCAGTCGGCGTGGCCTCCAAAGTCGCGTCCGCGAAATAGCTGCTGGCCGCACCATGCGGAAAACCATTGTTGATATAGCCATCTTTGTTTGAGTCGTAGATTCCTCGGACCGAACCATCTGCCATAAGCACGTTGCATTTGTTTCCGTGCAGCGGGTCTAGGGCGCGATAGTCCTGCAAAGTCTGCTTGTTCCAAAATGCCCACCAGCCGTTGGGACCATCCCGGCCGGAGGCGTTGGGTTTGGGATCACGAATAATGGAACCATCGGCCGAATATGCGGCTGGCCCACCGAACATGTTGGCTGCCACAATAGAACCTGATTCGATGTCGCCGACTTGTTGTGGCAAAGCGGCAGACAGATCTACCGGCTTGATGTCAGCCAGCAACGGAATCGCAGAACTTGCAAGCCGAGAACTATCGACGTCACTTAGCTTAAGCGGCCCACGCGTCGCATTGCGTGAATAGAGACTGTCGCTGCAACTCGCACTCTTCAGCTTTGGATTGCCGGTTCGCGAATCCAGTAATATGTCTCCTCGAACTAGGTACCAGCTGGCTCCGTAGTTGGTGTTGAAACCCTGCTGAATCACCTCGCGTTCCACCAATTCACGTCGCGCCTCGCTGCCAACCGAGAAGCTTCCTGGATCCTCGATCATCAATCGACAGGGCCCGGATAGAACTGTCCCGTCTGGCAACTGTCTTCCGGGATCGCCCGAGAGATTGACACAAGCGGACGTGGAGGTGGGTTCCAGTGACAATAGCTGGTTAATTGCAAGAGAAACTTGCGCGATGTTGGATGGACAACGCATTTCTCCCACGGCTACTCCTTGATTGACGAGATCCGCAACCCAACCCACGTCTGTAACCGCTCCATCTTCCTGCCAGTCAAAGTTTCCAGTGCAGAGCGCGCCGCCGTTCGAAGTGGCAAAGCTGTTCATTCCGATGCCCATCTGCCGCAAGTTGTTTTGACATTGCGCTGCACGGGCAGAAGACCTCGCTAGGTTGATCGCTGGTACAAGCAAGCCAACCAAAATCCCTATCACGGCGATTACAACGAGAAGTTCGATGAGCGTGAAGCCTGCATCAACTCGAGATGCGGTCGACTTCCGAATGACACGGCGAGTCATGATCGAGTAATCCAATTTAATGAGAGAAGCACGTTCCATCAGCGCGACAGATTGTGCACCGGAACGTGTAGTTCGCAATGCATTAAATCATCACTCAGCGATGCTTAATCTGAAATTAACGATTGCGGCATGTTTTGTTAATTATTGAATAGGCCGCCGTTAAGAATGCGAGAAGCTTGCGTTAAGACGCAATGATTGTCGCTGTACTTGCATCACGAATTGCTCCCATCGCGAACGTAATGCAAGGGAGGATCCGGGAAGAAAGAGTAAGACTCTGCTTGATCGTACGAAGACTAACGAAACTTGAGGTTGCGTCTGCGATCAGCTAGCTGCATGAAGGCGAGATAAGCCGTGACGAGCAAGAGAATCAAGGCTGGCCAGGCTACGGGCAATAGCAGCCAACAAACAGCTGTCAGAATGAGCCACAGTATCCAGGGCTGTTGCGAAATGAGTGGGCCAAGGGAATTTGTAATTCTTGCGCCAAACAATGTTATTACCAGAACCAGTAATGCCAGAGCTGCAGCAGCAACTGCCCGCAACCACAGGCTCGACGGCGTGGCTTCTTTTCGAAGCTCTATCTGGTCGGTGATCGCAGCCGTGGTGAACAGAGCTGCAGTATCGCCACCTAACATACGCATCTGCGGCCAAGCAGTAGGTGGCGAAACGGCAGGCAATTCATTTTCGTCGCACAGCTGAGCCCATATTTGAGCGACCGTCTGAGCCTCATTATCCTGGGCATCCAAAGTGATAGGCGTGTCTTGGTCAATACCGAGCAAGCTGGGATGCCAATTCCGCAGCCATGCGGCGACCTCTTCCACTGGTTGACCTTGCAGAGAATCCAGCGAGTCCGCTACGACTTCCATCCAGAGATTTGCGATCCTGCTGGCGGGTAAAAGCCCCGCGGGCTTCTGGACTGCTAACTTCCAGTCGGGGCTAGCGACTTCGATCGCCCAAGTTGGGTTCTGGGACGTCCCCTCAACGATCGTGGATTGGCTGTCTGGCGTCGTTGGTGGTGCGGAGAGACTCTGCGAAACGAAAGGAACGCTGCCCGGATCGGCAATTGGGCGTGGCAATTTCAGAGAAATGGAATCATCCAGATCGCGTGGCCAACGCACCAGCACACGCACGAGAACAGGGGCAAAGTTAGGCTGCAGAAGAACGGAAACTGAGGTTGGAGATCGACGCGCAACGCGTGCCGCCTCCGCACCAAGCATCGCCCCTACTATCTGCACATCGAGCTCGGTGTTTAGACCCAGTTCCGTATTTCCGTATGGGTTAATCCAATAGTCAATCGTCGCGGCTACCGATTGATCGCCGATTTCGCGTAGGGTCAGTTTTGAGAAAAGCAAAGCAGGTAGCTGGCGATCTAGAGACTGGGACTCCCAAGTGACTTGTGTCGAATTGGGCCCCAAGCTGAAGTAAGTAAATTGAGCATTATCAGCAGATGCGGGAGTCTCGTCTGCCGCCAGTCGATCATTTGCCGCACGCCAGTCCACGGGAGCTTCATCAAGAAAGCTTGGTAAAGCTAATGTCAAGCGACAATTCTGATCAAGCAATGGCTGGACATGCGGAATGGTTAGCTGTTTTCCGGCGGCAGTTGTTCGAATTGGGTACCGCAAAGAGATCTCGATGTCCTCGGCGGGAATTGAAGGAAGCATCACTGCTAAGACTGTCCGGGCGGGGTTGCCGGTGGGAATGAAACGCAATGGCAGTTGCCGCAGCTCAATCGAATCTCGCAGCGAGCTCGGAACTTCGAAGTAAACAAAGTCAGGCAGTTGGCTTGATTTGAGTTGCAGCTTCAATTCGGCGCGCCACTGCGACTCATAACGCTCCACGTATACGATGGCTTCGGCTTCGAGCTTGGCCTGTCTGGTGGATAAGCGAAAAAGAACCGGCAAGTCAGCTGACTCGCGAAAACGCTCACCCAGCTCTGCCTGGCCAACCATCGCCTCCAAATTTTGCAACAGCTCCGTTGGCCTGGCACTAACTACCTCAAACTGGATCGACTCTGGTCCTGGCGACTGTAGTTGGCATTGCAACTCAGCCTCGCGGAGCACCCGCACAATCGAACTTCTGGCCGTGGTATCTGCGGCTACGATCCTCCGCAGGGTCTGGAATTCGCCGACATTCAGAGGATGGGTAATTTCCAGTTCCGCACTTCGAACCTGAGCATCGCCGCTTGGGCTGTAGGCGATGAGCAATGAATCGTCATTGCGTTCGACCAGCTGGAAGTTCCAGGGGAGCCCGTCAATCAACAAAGTGTTGACGCGAGAGTTCTTGGGAATCAGAAACAGCAGAGGCTGGCTAGCAGATCTTGGCTGCTCCCATTGCCCGCTATAGACAATTCTGGCTTGTCCAGTTCCAAGATGCACTTGAGAGATCTCATTGACCACTTTTGACTCTTGGACCACTTTTCGCGACAGTGTGGTGCTGCTTACGCCAATCGGGGCGCGATAGCTCCTAGCATCCGCATTGAAAGCAAACGGTCCCCAAAGATCCTGCTGACGCGAAACTGTCACATCTGCAATTGGCAACCAAGTCATCTCAGCAGCGGTCTGCCAAGTACTGTCCTGGGTAGCAGACCAGGTGACGGTGCGGTCACGAATCTGGGCGGATTCTTGCAGGACGACAAACGGGACCGGCCGCCCGCTGTTGGGCGTTGTAACCAGGTCGCTACGCGGCGCTAATGCAACTCTGACGAAGGCGCGTTCTGCCGAGCGTTTCAGACTGTCATTCCATCGGGCTGAAAATACACGCCGTCCACTGAGTGGAGAGACATCGACCGAAACGATGCTGGCATCACCCCAAGTGGTGCCGATTGCCTCCCAGTTTTCATCGAGCACCAGACGAAATGTCTCGGGAAGCGCAAACGGATTTACAACTTCGAGTGCCGCCACGGCGGCCAATTTGTCGGCCCGTGCGTCCACCCAAACATGAGAACTGGTGCTTACCGCATCGGCAGAGATAATATCAATCTCTCGGGAAAACCAGCTGCAGCGAAAGCTATCAACGGGCCCCAAGGCTACTGACAACTGATTCCCTGTTCGTTGCATGGCCCCGATGGCGTCTACTTCAACCCTTGTGTTGCTGTCGTGAACCACCCGAAGGTTAGCGGACGGAACACGAGGGATCGCAACCTGAAATTCTGCTGAACCGTTCTCTAACAACGTCAAGGTCGGATCAAAGTAGAGCTTCAGCTGGTAGCGTCCTGGCGTCATCGCTGAAAAGACGAGTGTGTTCGGCGATGTTCCGCTGACGCGTATGGTCTGACCAAAACTTTCATCGCGCCCATTAACTTCATAACGAACTAAGGGCAACACATTCATTGAAATGGGCAATTGAAATTCGCGTTCATTGCCTGCCAGAACAATGCCGAATTCGGCTGAGAACTCTTGGATCAAATCGCGATCCGTAGCGTTGGTGGGACTGATCCTCAATAGGTACTCTGCGGACAGCAAACCACTGCTTCCGGCATTCGCTTCGGTCGCGTCCCCATTGAACAAAAAATCGTATAGCTGCTGCGGGATGTAAGCATAGGACCCAGCCAACTGAAGGCTTTCATCGATTGGAATCAGTATTCCTAGTACTTCCGGATCGCCTTGCTGATTGCCTTCGGCCGTGTCCAAGCCGCTCTGCGGTTCGTCTGCCAAAACACGCGGTTGTGCTTGCGCAAAGACTGGGTTGGTGCAGCTCAATTCGATCAGGCACAGAATTATTAATCCCGCGGTCGTAGCCCGGCTTGAGGTAAGCGCCGAGAGCGATCGGCGTTGCGATGTGTCCACAGGCATTCGTTGTTGCCTGCATAACTGCAAGATCCGCAGAATGGCTGCCAAGGAAACGGAAAGAACCACTAGTTGGGTCCAGCAGATCATGCTGGTAGGCACCAAAAGCAAAAGCATCAGTGCGGAGACTAGCGCGAGCCATCCGTACATATCCGAGCGGACGAAAAGCATCAAGGCAAGCGATGTTACGAACATGCAGAAGCCAAGCATCAAGCCGCTCAACGAAGTTCGACTAATAGTCCACACCAGCTCTTCTTCAAAAGCCGTCTGAGAAATGGGCTGGCTTGCAGTTTGCCGCCCCAACTCTACGCGCGACCAATCCTGGTTCTCTGCCGAACGGCCGTCGACTTGGAAGCCTGATGGTGCCAGTGATTGCCACCAGTAGCTTGGCCTCAGGCGGTTCCACGCTGGCCCGTCCACCGACTGTTCGATACTGCGGTTAACGACTGCGCGACTGGGAGGGACATGCAGGTAGCGTTGTGTCTGAAGGACTGGCAAATCCGTTAATGGCGCGCTAATCTTCTCTTTCTGCAACCAAATGCCGCGTGGTGTTTGGCTGGTGAAGTCAAGCTCTACGTCTGAGACACGCCCAGCTGCGATTGGAAGTTCCAAAACCCCGTCCGAGAGTCTGGAAGCACTAATCCATGCTCCATCGATTCTGCACAGGACAAGCGACCAATCTTCGGGAATTCGAAACTGTATGCTGTCTTGGGCAACGGACGCGATGCGCCATCTGGTTCTATGCGAGCGTGTCGTTTCACCGTCGATGTAATGATCAATCTGCGCGCTTTCGATCCAGCCTTGCAACAGCTTCGCTTCGGCCAAGCCCTGCAGACCTACGGAGCTTATGCTCTCGGCCTCCAGTCTGGCGGCTACAAAACGATCCATAGTTGGTGGATCAATGCCAACTTGGCTTGCTAATTTCAGCGTGCCGGCATTTTCCAGATAACTTGCAGGCAAGAGCTCCATGCTCAACGTACCGTTGGCATTGGCAGGGGCGAAAAATAATTCTTCTGGCGCAACCAAGGTAATCTGCCAAACATTTGCATCTTCCAATGTCAGCATCGGGACATCCAAGCCCTGCGTGACTGCCAGCTCCGAAGTGGCTGGAACCACACAGCCGATTACTAGTGAATCCGACTGTGCTTGTCCTGTCACTTCGACTACCGTATCTTCGTCGCTCGTTTCAACGACGCGTGGTGTGAACGGTTCCGGACCCAGAGGAGTTGCCAAAGTCCATTTGCAGGCACTCGGATTGACGGTTTTCGGTAGTCGCAGACGTACGTTTCCAACGGGTCCCGCGACCGGTTTGATATTCAGCAAATAGCTGGTAAATATCTCCAGCTTGGATTGGTGGAACTGTGGAAGCAGCCATGCCACCAATTCACCTGTTACCAGTCCCTGACCAGTAATCAGGCGAATTTGGGGATTAATGCGCTGATCGCTTTCGAAGATCCACTCCGATTCTGCTCCATTCAGTAGCTCCTGTTGCCAATCTGGCAACTCGTAGTTACTCCGTTGATAACGCATCATGGCGGGGGTAAGCTGAACCCGATATCGACCTGCTGATTGCATCACGAAGTGATCGATTTGCTGGGAGCTCGCCATCGACAAGACGCGGCTAATATCTTCCGTTTCCTTTCCTAAAGGTCGGTGTGCGGCCACCTCAAGCTCAAGCACACTGGAGCGGCGTTGATCCAACCAACTTATGACAATCTCTGATTCGCCTTCGTCCTCAGCCGAGGACTCGACCAATTCTACCTGTGTATCCAGTGCTCGGTCGCCAATCAATTTAACACGGTCGACAAACCACTCAGGCTGAACTTTGATTTTCAAACTATTGGAACGAATGGATTCGTTCTCAATTCTTAAGCGGCAGTTGGCTGTGAGCCAATCCGGATTGATGACGAAACGCGTTAGACCATTAGCGATCCAGGGGAACTCTTGATGCGACCGAGAAATGAGTATATTGGGCGTGTCGCCGGACCAGGTCACCCGCCAATTCAATTCTGAAAGATCCAGCGTGCTCAACAGCTGCCCATCCAACAGCGGCGACCGGCTAGGATAGTTGTCAACTCGGCAGTTGGCAGCTTGCAAGCTGTCGATTACAAGCCCGTTGGTGGAGAAAACTCTGGTAAAGCCTGATTGATGAAAGCATTCCGCGATGGTTAGTGAAGGCAGCGCAAGTTGTTCTTGTTCGTGCGTGGCATCTTCCAGCTGCACGGCCTGTAATTCAATCAGTATCTTCGATTGAAGGTCATCAGGCTCCGAAGGTCGGTTTGGGCCATTTGCAGCAGACTCTCGTAAGGCAGCATTCGTCGGCATTGAAGCCGGTTGACCAGCGGCCGTGGGCGGACTGATAACAGCAGCTTCCACGGGTGCTTCGTTGCTTTTACCGTCCAAGGCCTTGAGATCAAGTTCAATCAAAGTTGAATCTGCCGAAAGACTGGGCCGCGACCGCCAACTCGTTGGAATCCCGTCGACCAGTAAATTCTGAATACGAACGTCGTTGGAAATCCGCAGGCTTATGGAACGGTCCGCACTGAGTGGGAGCACCACGAAGCGAGCAGCCATATCGACGGCATTCTCTCGGACCAAATAGTCAAGACGGGCCTCGGTGGATGCGTGACGATAAAGGTTTTGCCTTGCAGTCGTAAGCTCTCTCGCAACAAGAGTGAACGAAGAAACCGCGGACAAGGGAATGTGCCACCATTGTCTTCCAGTCGTCGATAATAGCGAAAGGGATGCGGAAGCAGGCCAATCTTCGGGCAGCAACTCCGTTGGATTGCTGATCGCTTCAACCACTACGTCCTCCGACATGAGTTCAATGTTCGGCTGTGTGGTGATCAGCATGCCACCTTCAGCGGCTATTGGCAGATTGAATTCGTAGCTTTCCAATCCGTGGACTTCGGAGGAAGCAGAGAATCCGAACCAGTGACTTGCCGACTCGTCGTCCAATTCAACTTGTAAACTCCCATTGGGCAGGGTTTTGCAGGCGTCTAGCAGTTGTTTTTGGTTGGAATCGACGCGGGCTCTCCGCAAAGCCAGTGAGATGGCTGGAAACGCTATGTTCTTGCCTCGCCCGTCGATCCGCCACCGGGAAAGATCCGAAGTCATGCCGCCTCTCTCGAGACGAGCTACGTAGAAAGCCTGCGCTAGATAGGGTCGATCGGTAACCTGCTCACGACGAGCATCGACCAGATTCTTTAGTTGCTTCTCCAGCTGTGATATCTCAACCGGAACATGATCACGCGTGGCGATTGTGCGCAATTGTTCCTCCGGAACAAACACACGCATCAATTCAATGGGTTGTGAAGTATTGGATGCGAGGACACATGTGGCAGTCGATACCAGGGTAAATGCCAGGCTGACCGCAAAACAAACCCCAGTCCAGCATGTTGTGCTCACAACGCGGAGACCTAGAGTGTTCAAGGCTTGCCTCCGCTGGCTATGATCGAGGAACCACGACGCGCAGCGGTGGTCGCCGTTGCCTGTGTTGACCGATTGGCGGAATATTGGTCGCTATTGTCGGCTGCGTTTGCGGGGCGGGCAGTGAATACGCTTCGTCGGCGAACCCGCGACTCGATGGCTGCGTTGACGGCAAAAACCATGGCCACCAGCCCGAGTGCCATGGCTGCCGCCTGTCCGAGCATTACGCCCAAGTCTGGGAAAGCCATCGCGGCACCAGCGATCAGCAAGGCCGCCAACATTCCGGCCAGAGGGCTGCGGAAGAAAGGATAATTGGCTACCAAGGTCGCTATGAGAATTGCTAGAGTGCCGATAGGAAACCACAGTAAATAACGTGCCAAGATCAGCACCTGAAAGTTCTCTCGCGGCGTTTGCCCGCTCATCAGGTAAGTATTTGCCGACGAAGGAATACGCGAATCCGATGCTCCCAACTCTTGGACGAGCTGAGACTCGGTTCGCGAGCTTTCGCGGTGCCAGAAAAGAGCGTCCCATCTCCATTTCCACTCGGGAGTGAGACTACTCGGCGACCAAGCCAAATGCTGAGTTCGCGGCGTAGCCAGCTGCCAATAGAAGCGTCCGGTAAATTCCGCGCCGAGCACCTCAGGAATAGCAACTTCCACCGTCGTCCAGTTCTCCAAGTTGCTAAGAACAGAATAGATGACCTCGAGTGTCTGCTCGGTTTTCCCCGTGTTCTCAATGGGAACGATAAATACATCCTCGTCGGCGCGATAGGTGGCGGCTTCTTGTTCCACACCATCCAGCAAGATCACGGGCGCGGGCCGTACACTGGCAAAGGCTGGCAATCTCATGCGCAGTTCACTCGCCGTACTTGTGAATTTGGCGACGAAGCGATCTTGTCGGATCGCGTTGTTGACGGCAGTCTGCAGCCAACATGTTGTGACCACAGTCGGAGCCTGGGTCTGATCGGGCGATAGCTGGACTCGCAAGGCAACATGCTGTTGCCCTTTGCCTAGTGAAATGCGCTGATTGTTCTCGAGCGGTTGCCACCGAGGCACACTTTCGTTCCGATCGGCAAACGACAATTGGAAACGGCTCTGCACTTGCAGGCTTCTCTCCAGCATGCGGGCATCTTTGGTCAGAAGAAACTGAGCAAGCGGTACATTAAGATCTACCGCTCCCACATCTTCAGCCCGCTCAACCGCCTGTGCGGCTGGAGGTTGCCAAGATAAAGTTGTGGCGACACTCAGCGAGGCGGTGCGTTGTAAAGGCGACGCGCCCACAAGCTGATAAACGTTCCAATTGTATTCGGTTCCTTCGGCGGCTCCGCTTGGGGATGCCTCTCCCACAAGCTCAATCAGTTCGCTCGTGGAAATCGTCCGCAGCAATCTGGCCGTGGTCAGAATGCCATTGACTAAGAATTGGGGTTCCAACTGACTGGCATCGCTGCGGACCGCAATTTGTGGGCGTTCCAAAGGCACGTTGGCAATTTGTAATTGCAAATCCTGCTGAACAAGTGCAGCTGAACTATCGATACGAATCTCGACTCGCTCGTTGGTTGCAATCGCCTGGGGTAACAACTCGATAGCGCCCGCCCAGGCTGGTGTGTCTCCCTGGCTCTGAAAGCGATAGGCCAGCGGTTTGCGACTGGGCTCGCTGCTTACAAAGCGTTCATAGTCGGACGAAAAGGAATCAGGCAACAATCCGCGAAACGGGGTTTCTTGCCACTGCAGTAAGATCTGGTCTGTAGAAGAAACGATTAAGACTCCAGATCCGTGGTCGGCTGAACTTCCTCTAGCGCGGATAATCGATGGCACATCAAATTGAAGTTGATTCTCGTCTGGACGCCATGCCCGCTCGGCTACAACTCGCCAAATCTGTTGTACACGGCGTCCGGAAGCAAAGGTCGCCGCTTCCGATTCCGATTTGATGATTCGGTAGCTGCCGTCATTTTGTGGCTCGACACGCAGCAATTCTCCCTCGTCGGAAAATAATCCCGCGTTCGCGCTAAGTACGCGGGCGGTGTTGTCCTGAGGAATCCAATTCCCAAAGATCATGCCTAACTCATGTGGACGCTGATTCGCGTCGAATGAACAGTCGAGCCAGGCAGTCATTACCAACTTGTTCTCATCCACGCTCACGTGGTAGGTAGGTCGAACAGTTGGCAGCGCTTGTTCTCTGCGAAATTCTAAATTCAGGTCAAAGTCTTGCTCGTCGAATTTGAATTGCAATTGCTGACTGGCAAACGCGTCGGTGAGTCGACGCCGCTGAATTAGCTGGACGCCACTTCCCTCGCGGAATACAACCAGGTAAGAACTGGGGCAAACAACGTTCAGCATGCCGCGATGCAGATTCACATCCTCCACCGTCAAGTTGGGAACCGTGGCAGCGGCTGCCAACGGTTGTTCGAAGGATTCCGGCATCCACTCCCATTCGAGAGGCAACTCAATCAGGCGGTTCTTTCTAGGGTCGAGATTTACGACTACCAATTCCGCTGAATCTTGATCCCAAAGTTGCGAAGTCTGAATGCCACTGGCGTCGGCAGACGGCGAATACGCTTCCGAAAGTTGGCTTGAAATCTTATACCGCTCGAAGTCGTCCTCGGGAAAAGTTCGCCATCGTGCGCGATCCGGCAGCTTGATTCGGAAAGTATCGCTTGCATCCGTGCCATACCATCGAACGGTCAAGCGTGTTGATGCATTCCACAAATCTCGTGGGTCACCAATCGTAAAAGTAGTTTGGCTCTGAGCTTCTACAGTGGCCACGCGATTAACCGGTTGCTGAGTTCGCCAGGAGACTTCAAAATCTCCACCGCGGGAACTGACTGACAACTCAACCGCATCTTGCGTGACGCTGCGCTCATAGTAATCCTCGGCACGAATCCTTTCGTCAATGGCGTTGGCGGGCAGTCTGATGCGGATCTTACACGCCTGTTGTGGCAGTGCAATTCGCAAGGTTCTACGATCGGCATCCTGCGAAATGCGAGTTTTGCCGCGCAAGGTAATGGAGTGAGAGCTTGGGCTCTCAGCTTGCTCGGCTTGGGAGGCTACGATCCATCGATAACCGGTCGAATCAGCCATAAACTGGCCATCGATGGGAATGTCCGGATCGCTGTCAATGATCGGTTTCTCAAGCCCCAGCTGGCATGTCCCGAATCGCAAGGGAACTTCTGCGACTCCCAGTCCAGGCTGTAGTAGAATCGTAAACTTGCCAGTCACATCAGCGGCGTCGTCAATGACATCCGCGTCTATCAGAATCTGCTCAAACTGAAAGGCATTGGTGTTTCCCGTAGCCAGCTCGCGCAGCCGGAGCAACTCTTTCATGGACATGTTGGGAACGAATACGCGTTCACCGTTTTCGTCGAGCAGATAGATCTGCGCATCCAGCGGCAGAGTGCCCTCTCCCAACACGTCGGGAAAACGATCCGCTGTCGGTCGAGCGTTTCCTGCACCAGTCTCTTGGGCTGCGCAAGTTGTCCACAGGAAAGCAAACGTCAGCGTCAGTAGGCTGAAAGAGCGGACCAAGATTTGGCATGAAAACAACGCGGATTGGCGCTGGTTGCAGACTTTTGTGGATGCGCAGCCGCCCAAGGCTTTCGCCATAGCGAAGCTTGGGCAAGCTCTGTTTCGAAACAGACCACGAAATGCAACCATCCAGATTGGCTCTAGGTAGATGAGAAAAGCGGTGACTCCATCTTACATGCTCGCGGTCGGCGACCATGCGTACCTTTCCTATGTTACGCAGTCGGTAACGTCTTTTAAACGGGCGGTGGCCGGGAACCTGCCTTTACTGGGTCGCTAGAATCCGAATTATCGGAATGTTTCGGAGAAGTCAGCTGTGAGGGGCAGTGATTTAGCTATGGTTGCAAAGTCTGAGCCTGACTCAGCTTGGGTATTTCGGCTGACGTACGCCACTTAGGTGGATATCCTGTCCAAGGCGTTGGATCCCATGAAACTCGAACGCGGTTGCCTGCGCTAGATTTTCGATTCCCAGTCCTTGCACCGGGCTCGGAGCATGAACTCCTCCGATGATAATCGGTGCGAGGAAGACTTCGATCTGGTCCAGAAGATCAGCCTCGAGCATAGAACCGAACAAAGCAGCTCCGCCTTCAACCAGCAAATTGGTTACGGAACGCTCAGTGGCCAGATATTTCAAGAATTGCCGTAGTCTCTGAACTGGATCGGTCTGATCGGATATATAGACCTGCACGGAGCGTGCTTCCAGCTGCTTTCTAGCCTCTGGGGTTGCGTTTGGTCCGGCAAGTACCAAAGTTGGTAGTTGGTGGGCGGTTCTTACGAGCTGGCATTCAAGGCTGATACGCAGTGAACTGTCTGCCACGATCCGCAAGGGGATACGTCGTGATTCCACGCCTCGGGCGGTCAGCAGGGGATCATCGGCCAAAGCCGTACCAATCCCCACCATAATGGCGTCCATCCTGGAACGAAGCACATGGACCAGGGCACGGCTTTCTTGCCCGGAAATCCATTGGCTGTGACCGGTCCGCGTCGCGATCTTACCATCGATGCTCATGGCCCACTTGCCGATAATCCATGGCATTCCCGATTTCATGAACTTCAGATAGGGTGCATTGAGCGAACGGGCGGAATCTTCTTCCATGCCCACATCGACGCGAATGCCATGCGTTCTTAAAGTGCTGCAGCCTTTCCCT
>JANSWS010000060.1 GCA_024743355.1 bacterium | reverse complement strand
GGACGGTTTGGCATCGCTTATGGCCAATGCGGCCCTTGGGACTTTAAGCTGACGTCTATGTCTGACACAAAATCACTCGCGAAAATCTGTGTAACTATTTGGAACGAGTTCATCCACGAACGCACGCAAGAACAAGTTTCGCGGATTTATCCGCATGGCATTCACGCGACTATTGCCGATGCCTTGCAAACAGGCCTGCAAGACCGAATCGAACTGCGTTGTGCAACTCTCGACGAGCCCAAGCACGGTTTAAGCGATGAGGTCATTGACCAAACAGATGTCATGTTCTGGTGGGGGCACGCCGCGCACGATCAAGTCGATGACGCCATCGTGGCCAAGCTGCATCGCCGTGTGTTGGAAGGCATGGGGCTAGTTGTCCTGCACAGCGGGCATCATTCGAAGCTGTTTAAACGCCTGATGGGAACCGAATGTCTGCTTCGCTGGCGTGAAGCTGGCGAAAGAGAACGCTTGTGGATTACCGCGCCCGGACACCCGCTGCTGGCCGGAATCAAGGGCGATTATTTTGAGCTTCCCAAGGCTGAGATGTACGGTGAACACTTTGATATTCCGCAGCCTGACGAATTATTGCTGGTGAGTTGGTTCGAAGGCGGTGAGGTGTTTCGAAGTGGTTGCACCTTTCGGCGTGGGCAGGGGAAAATATTCTATTTCCGGCCGGGGCATGAAACCTATCCGATTTACTACGACCCGAATGTGCGGCAAATCTTGGTGAACAGCGTCACGTGGGCCTACTGCCCCGGCGGTAATTTTGCCTTTGAAGCGCGGCATGTGGAGGAACCGCTCGAACCGATTGGTGGAGAGCATCCTCCTCCAGATCCGGCCGATACACGCCGCGAATAGTCAAATCTCATTCTCCTGAGCCACGCGAGCTTGGAAGCGATTTGCGACTGCGGAATATCCGCAGCACCCCGCGCAGTGGAAACCATTTGAAAATGGCCGGCTCGAAGCTACACCAGTGGCAGCAGCCATGCGCCCAGCAGCGTCACGGCGAAACCAACCACTCCCATGATCGTCAAGGCCACCGAAAAGCTGCTTAAGGTTTGCGTGGGTGTCATGCCGGTCATCGTGGTGACTTGCCAGAAACCGCTGTCGTTCATCCACGGCAGCGGCTTGGATCCGCAGCCAATGGCCAATGCCATATAGATAGGGTGAAATGGCAGACTGGTCGACTCCATGACGGGGGCAATGATTGCTGAGGAAGTCAGCATGGCGACTGTCGCACTGCCTTGTGCCGCCCGAATAATGGTGGTCAGGAAGAAAGCGGTGAACAGCAGGCCCCATGGTTGCGTCAGTCCCGAAAACTGAGCACCGATGGCGTTGGCCAGGCCGAGCTGTTGGAGTGCCGCTCCAAAGGCGCCACCCGCGCAGGTCAATAGAACGATGACGCCAGCGTCGGAAAGCGCCCTAGACACCGCTCTTGAAAGGCTTCCTTTTGTGCCGAATCTGCGAAGTAAAATCAAAGCAGCTAGCGCTGCCCCGATGAATACCAGCGATGGGTCATTGCCGATCGCCGTCCAGGCTTGCAGCTGATTTAAGTATGTATTCGAAGGGCTTTCTTTGGCGATCGCCTCCACGATTTCCGAGCCACCCAGCACGGCGATGGGCAGTGCGATTGGCAAAGCCGCAAACCACAGAGGAATGGTTTCTTCGGCAGTGGAAGCCGTCGTTTCGCCCTCCGCAACTTGATCTGGCTCGAGCCGCACCCAACGACCGCAGACTTGACCGTAGGCGAAACCACAGGCCGCTGCGATTCCGCCCACGATCAGACCTGCCAGCATCATCAGGCCGACGCTGACCTGCATCTGTTCCGCAACGAACAGTGGTCCGGGCGTTGGAGGTACGAGTGAGTGGGCCATCGTTGCGCCGACGATAATGGCCATGACGGCTGTGAGAAATTTATCAGGCTGAGCCTTGCCAACAGCTTTTGCCAACGGCAGCAGCAGGTAGAAGACATTGTCAAAAAAGACAGGTATGCCCAGGACGAAGCCGCTTGCTGTCAGTGCGGGTGCGGTGCCACGCGGGCCAAATAGACGCATGATGGCTTGAACGAGCCGCGTTGCCGCACCGCTCTGCAGGAGGCATATGCCGACGATGGCTGCCATGGTTACCGGGATACCAAGCTTGCGAAATGTCTTGGTGAATCCATCCGCTAAACGCTCTCCCAGGCCTGCGTAAGTTGAGTCGAGAGCCTGCTCCCATGCACTGGAGGCAACCAACTGAGAGCCCACGGAGACGTTTGATGGAACGGATGTGGCCTGATACCAGATCAGGTTGGTGTCGCCAGTCTCCGACCAGGCAGCTTGAATCTGTTCCGCAGTCGCGGATCGCAATTCAATATAGTCTTCAGGGCCTACGGTGGTGGCCCTTTCCCCGATCGCATATTCAACAAACTTGCCTTCTCCCGGTAGGCTTGCAAAGCCGAGTAGACCCGTGGTCGAGATTGCTTGAATGGCATGCGCACGCTCCTTTAGCTGGTTTTGCAGGATTAGCTCTGTGGGCGTAAGTGCCAACAAGAAGAGACTGCCTAGCAACAGCGCCAAAAGTGGATGCAGACGTATGGCCAGGATTAGCACCAATACCAAGGCGACGCCAAGAGCGGCGATGAGGATCACACTCATTTGCGATTTATGACGCCTTTCTAGAGCCGGGAAAATTCCGAGCTGACGATGGTTTTCATTCGGATCGGTTTGCGAAACAATGGTCTGCGAATCAATACGGTTCAGCGACGGTCACAGGCAGAGTCTAACCCAAATGTGGCTCGCTCGCACACTGATACAGAAACAGAAGACGGCGGCGACGGAACTCTTATTGGAAACCAGGCAGCATGGCACTCTCGAATCGAAATCCCGAAAAAGACCCCGCATTGCTACGTAGTTCGCGGTGGTTTGCTCCGGATGACCTGCGGTCATTTGGACACCGAGCGCGTCTCAAAGGAATGGGCTGGGATGACCTGGACTTTCGCGATAAACCCATCGTGGCCATTCTCAATACCTGGAGCGATTTGAACACTTGCCACTCGCATTTCAAAGAGCGCGTGGAAGATGTGAAACGCGGTATTCTCCAAGCCGGCGGTTTTCCGGTGGAAGTGCCTGTGATGAGTCTGGGCGAAATGCTCATGAAGCCAACCACCATGCTCTACCGAAATCTGTTGGCCATGGAGGCGGAAGAGGTGCTGCGCTGCCATCCAATTGATGCGGCTGTGTTGATGGGAGGTTGTGACAAAACGGTGCCAGCACTGCTCATGGGAGCTATCTCAGCCGACATCCCATCCATCTTCATGCCAGCTGGACCGATGTTGAAGGCGCGCTGGAAAACAGAGACGCTCGGAAGCGGTTCGGATGTGTGGAAGTATTGGGCCGAGCGCTGCGCGGGCAATCTGTGTGATGGTGATTGGAAGCAAATTGAAAACTGCATCGGACGATCAGCCGGTACCTGCATGACCATGGGTACTGCTTCGACGATGGCTTGCATTACGGAGGCCCTGGGAATGTCGCTGCCCGGTGCAGCTTGTACGCCAGCCGTCGTTGCCCAACATAGTCGTGTCGCCGCAGCGACGGGCAGACGAGCCGTGGAGATTGGCTGGGAGCAAGTCCGTCCAAGCGACATCGTAACGCAAAAGTCCATTGATAATGCGATCGTTACCGATATGGCCATCGGTGGTTCGACCAATGCTATTGTGCATCTGATCGCCTTGGCCGGACGGGCTGGTCTGCGGCTGCCTCTCGATCGCTTTGACGAGATCTCAGCTCGCGTACCAGTTTTAGCGGACATTCGGCCGGGCGGCAGATTCCTGATGGAAGACTTTTATGATGCTGGCGGTCTGGCTGCATTGCTCGCTCAACTGACCGATCTACTGCATACCGATTGTCCGACTATTGCAGGGCTTACATTGGGTGAGCAGATCGCCGATAGCGAAGTTATCAATGCCGAGGTGATTCGCAGCCGACAAAACCCCGTTTCGGCTAGTGGCGGAACTTGTGTGCTCAAGGGAAATCTGGCGCCGGACGGATGTGTGTTGAAGACGGTGGCAGCAGACCCCAAGTTATTGCGGCACAAAGGGCCTGCAGTTGTCTTTGACGATTACCCCCACATGAAATCCATGATCGACGATCCCGAACTGGAGGTTACTGCCGACTCGGTAATCGTACTCCGCAGCGCTGGTCCTCTGGGAGCACCCGGTTTTCCAGAATGGGGCATGTTACCGATTCCCAAAAAGCTGTTGCAGCAAGGCGTACGCGATATGGTTCGTATTTCCGATGCCAGAATGAGCGGCACCAGTTACGGAACCTGTATCCTGCATGTTTCCCCGGAATCTCATCTTGGTGGCCCGCTCGCTCTGGTGCAGACGGGTGATATGATCGAATTAGATGCGGAGAAACGCACTTTGCATTGGCATGTCAGCGAGGCGGAAGTCGAACGCCGCAGGGCGGAATGGAGAAAGCCGCCCGTTCGCTGGTCGCGTGGGTATCATGCCCTCTTCGCAAAGCATGTCGGGCAAGCCCATGAAGGCTGCGATTTCGACTTCCTCACAGATCGATCGCCAGGGCAAGAACCGGACATCTTCTGAGGATCGATCTTGCGCCAATGTCGCGATAAGGCAAGACAACCGGCAGTGGGCAGAATTGCCCCTGTCTAGCGTTAAAGCTCTTGGATCGCTTTTTCCAGGCGTTTGATCTGTATTCGTACCGGTTCCAAGTCAGGAAATATATCCAGCGCACGACGGAACCAGTAGAGAGCTTCCAATAAATCGCCCAATTCCAAGTGGCAATGGCCCAGACCAACCATCGCGCCGTAGTGGAAGCGGTTACGCCGCAGGACTTGTCGGCAATCATCAATGGCGTATTCGATCGCGTCTAGCTGGAACAACGCCAGCGAACGCTGATGAAAGGCCTCCGCCGTGCCGCCATGCTCTTCGATCAATTCGCTGGCCAATTCCACGGACTTTTCGAAGGTTCCGCATTCGTTGGAGCGGATGACTAGATCGAGCATTTGTCTCTGCGCGGGACTGCCCTCGCGGCTGGATATGGACCGCAAAGCATCATCGACAACCAGCCGCAACTTGCGGTCGTCACTGCTCAAGCAAGGTCCCAGCACGGAAAAACAATGCCGATCGCCGATCAATCCTAAGGCCAGGGCAGCCGCTCTGCGTGAGTAGATCTCGCCGCTGGAAAGCAATCGCAGTAGCGTACCCAAGGTATAACGCTGCGCCACCGAAGCGATGAACTGCGCCGTGTCACCCTCGTTTAAATAGCGTTGATAATAACTCAACAGCAATGCGGTTCTTAACGCTCGTTCTTCCACGTGTGATGCCTGACGGAATCGCAACTAGGGCCGCAAGATTCCCGCATAGACGCATGCGTCGATTCCACCGGCCGGATATGAGGAGACGAACAAAGCGTGAGTCCGTCTGTAAGTGTGAGTTTCCAGTATAATTCGAACAATTGTGGGAACAATCGACCTCCACAGCTGAATCCGTGGAATCGTGCATGGAATCAAGGGCTGGTTGCTAGCACTCTCGGTCTGCTTTTACTAGCTTGACAAGCGTGCTCGCGAATCGCACTCAGGCAGAGCATACAAGCAGGACTGCAAGCGTCGATTTGAGTTGGAAAACAGGCGACTTGGCAGGGTATCCGCATTTAGGCGGAAGGATCTCATGCTTCATGCAAGTTTAATGAGGTTTGGTTGTCTGGCTGCACTACGTCAGCCTCTCATGACTTGTTGCGCGGTGCTTTTCGTCTGTTTGTGGTGCGATGCCTCGCGGAAATTCATTACCGCGCAAGAACCCCGCCAGCGGCAAATCGTGATCCAGCACAATCTGTTGGAAGTTCCCACGGCCAAAGCCGCTTTGCAACTGCTGCAACAACCCGTAACTCTGGTATGGGAGAAAAAAACGCTCCGTGAGGGGTTGGAGGATATCACGCACAGCTATCGCCTGGCGGTCTGGTTGGATCGTCGCATAGACCCCACGCAGCGGGTGACATTGGCAGCTGCCGGCGATGGTAAACCTGCCGATCTCAGCTCGATCTTAGAGGAAATCGCGAGACAGACGGCGTCTGAGTTCGGCTTAGTGGAAAACGTCGCGTATTTCGGGCCTCCAGGTGTGGTCGCCCGGGTGCAACGAGCTGCTATCGAATTGCACGATCAAATTTCGAGGTCTCGCGGTGATCAGCAGGCCCAGATGAAACCCTTTTCCTGGTCTGAATTGGCCACGCCGACAAGCGTTCTGGATTCCATTGCCAGCAATTGGGATATGCGATGTGAATTCCAGATGCCCCACGATCTGCTGCATGCCGGTAGCGTTGGTAGTTGCAACCTGGCGACGCAATTGAGTCTGTTAGGTAGCGGATTTGAACTCGAGCCGGAATTGTTGCCGAACGAGACGATTGATTTCAAGCCGCTGGGGCCGATGATCAACTGGCAGTTTACTTACGATGTGGCTGCGTTGGATTCCGCCAGTCTGCGTGGTCCCGGTCTGGCGCGGTTGCTGAATGAGATTCCAGGCCAAGTGCGAACGCGTCGCGGCCAAGTCTTGGTTGAGGGACCAACGTCGCTGCACATGCGTCTGCAGCCGCGGAGCCGCGTTGCCAGCCAGCAAGATTTGGATCAAAGGACTTGGTCTCTCGAGGTGAGAAATAAGTCGACCGAAGTTGTGCTGAACACCTTGGCTCAAAGTATGGGGTTGGAGATTGACATCGATTCGGACATTCCACTTGATAAACTGCAGAGGTTGATCAGTTTTGATGTCGCCAACGCAGGCATCGATGCGTTGCTGCAAGCCGTGGCTGAGGCCGCAGAATTGCAATTAGAAAGGCGTGGATTGCGGATTTCGGTGACCAACCGCTGAAGTTTCGGGCAAGGTTGTCGTGCTTCTTGTCAACGCTGCGAAGTATTTTGTTCGAGCTGGCTCGCCCAAAAATAGAAAGTACGACGCGCGCGTCTCGATGTTGCGCTAAATGGTGAACAGGTGCATATTCATCAGGAACAGGTGCATATTCATCATGCGAACGCTTGGTCAATCGCACTCTCCCGCAAGCGCTCGTTGTACCACACAAGTTTTTGTTTTGCAGTCATTTCAGACGCGTGATCAAGAGTGCATCGACTGGACTTTTGTTTTCCCCTGCATAGGATTGTGGCGGGCAAACGGTATTGGTGCGTCGCCTCAATCGTTTGGAACATAAGAGAACCGAGGAAACAGAGTAAACAAGCCGCTCTGTTTTCTCGGTTTTCTCCTGTTCCACCAACTAGCCTGCTGACAAGCTGTCTATGGAATAACTCGCAGACGCCAGCTTGCAATGTATTCTTTCCCAGCCGAACTTGTGTGGTACAACGAGCCCGCAAGCGGGAGAGTAACTTAGATTTAGCGCAACATCAAAACTTGCGCTGCGTGCTTGTAAATCCAATGCCAAATTGCTTCACAGCATTGGCTTCTTGGCCGATTTTGATGAGCCTGGCGCGGCCTTGCAACAGGCTACGGTGGGTCTGGCGATTAGTCTTGCGACGCCTGCGAGATCGAAGTCAGGTAAGTTAACAGGGATGCCAACTGTTGATTGTCCAGCACCTCGCGAAAATTGGCTGGCATCAACGATGTGTCCAGTTGCTTTTGCTCCACGATTTGCCTGGGTCGTAAAGAGCGGGTGTTGCCGTCCTGAAACGTCACCAGAATACTGCCATCCGGCTGTGTCTTGGCCAGACCGGCAATGATGGTTTCGTTTTCCAGTAAATAATTGGTTTGACGAAAAGCCGGATCCACGTTTTGATTCGGTAGCAGAATGTCCTCCAGCAATCTTTCGTGATTGCGGGCAACCGCGCCATCCAGCTGCGGGCCGATTAACTTGCCGCTGCCTCGAAGCTGGTGGCAGTTAGCGCAGTGCTGTTCAAAGAGCAATTTGCCTTTCTCCGTGTCCGCCTGCGACCAATCAAGTTGCGAAAGTACTTCTGCCAGGTTGATATGCGCTTTGGCTTGTAAGGACTCGCGTTGAATGACTTCTGACAGCTGGGATTTTGCCTCCGCCGGTAGAGCATTGGGGAGTGTATCTGTGTTCTTGCCGGCCAAGGCCCGCGGGCTCAAAGTACCGCTCTCCAAGAGCCGCACCATCAAAACGCAACCCTGCGTGGAACTGAGCAGGCGGCCCGCAAGTTCTGCTTGTTGTTCCATGGAGGCGCGTGAACACAGCTGTTCAGCTAGCTTCTGAACGGAGTCAGACTCTGTTCCTTGCGGCCCAAACACGATTTGATTTTCCACGAGCCCCGTACACTGCAATCGCATGGTGAACTCGATCAGCTCCTTAGCTAAAGAACTGCCTGTGCCCGCCGCGTAGGCTGCCAGCAAAGCCGAACGAATTCGCGACTCAGCAGGTAGTGCTGCCAAAACTGCCTCGAACTCAGGTAGCTCGGATCCTACATCGGTGGATTGCAGTAGTGTGGAAGTCGCACGCAGCAGGGCATCGTAGTCATTTCTCTGCAGCAGCGCGGGTGAGAAGTCACCCGCAGCCAGCCAAGCGTAGGCGGATGCGCGATTTCGGTCTACGAGCTCGAGGCGTACTTTCTCGCCAGCCCAGGTCCGCGTATTCCAGCTTACTTCCGACGCGGTGTCACTGCGTGGGGGATAAGTCCTGAGCAACTCTCGACCGGTCCGGTGTAACACCAGGCGAGCGTACGATTTTTGACTGTCTTTGTCGGACGGAAGACCGTTATGGCCTGCAAGCCAAAAGCGAATTTCGTCGGGACAAGCAAATGGCTCCGAAGACAGCACACCCGTATAGGCTTCGCCCAGCGTATGGCTTGACCATAACATGGTGGGTTGATTCTGCTGCCCGATGCGTTGCTGCGGCAGCCATGCTTGGCCTTTCTCGTCCAGCCAACTGTGTGGGGCGGCGGAGGAAAATCTCTTGTGGAGCTCCGGCAAAAGTCCATCGGCAAGCAGTTCCATGATACGTCGTCGGAGTGTCTCGCTTGGGATGGAATAGGTCGCTTGGTACTGCTCGGAAAGGTAGCCTAGCCGCTGGGCGTAGAGTTCCGCGTTTCCCCGGCAAACTTGTTCGACCAGTTGCACTGCGTCGTCGAGAATTGGACCGTCTTGGGGAAGATTGTCCATCAGCAGCTTGACGGCTGAGCTGGTCAGCTCTGGCTGTGCCGACGACGTGGAAACCAGATGTCGTAAAAGGGTTAATGCCGCAAGAGTGGATGGTATGCCGGGCAGGATTTCGGCCAAGTCTTGCGGAAGCGGATGGCCGGGTTGAGCTAAGTCTCCCTGCTGGCCAGGATGTGGGGCGTAGTTTGCCAGAACGTTCTTCAACGCCAGGTCTTGTCGCATCAGATTTCGGATGGCAATCCGTGTTACCTGCTGTAGCACAGAATCCGAGTGCAATTGCGGTAAGCTAGCAAGCAAGGCTTGGATGTCATCGGTGCTGCCCGCGCTGCCCAGCAATTCGATAGCGGCTCTGGCTGCTAAGGGGCTGCTCTCATGGTTGCGTGCCATCCTTCTGGCGATGGGAAGTAATTGGGCTTGCCATGCTTCGGGCCAGCTCTGGGCCATCAGGCAAGTATGCGTCCAGGCCGAAAGCCAGGGATTCGAGCCCAGTTCGCCGCGCTCCGCCCGCTGATGGAAGCCTGCAACGATGGTGGATATCGTTTCCGCATTCAAGGAGTTTCGGCGACTGAGGATTTTGATAGAGGCACGGAATTGCTCCGCATCCGCAAGCGTTAGCGCATCGATTAACGCTGCGTCGTTTGAGTCTTCAGAATAAATTTGTCGTTCGATATCCGCACGCAGTAAGTTGCCGAGTCTACCATCGGTAGCTGAGGATTTGGTTTCGTCGTAGGAGATGCGCCAAATTCTCCCACTGTCCCGATCGCGATCCGGGTGCGTGAGCGGTACTTCGTAGTGGCCGATGATTTTGTTGTAGAAGTCGGCTACGAACAGGTCTCCCTTGGGACCAACTTGCAAGTCCACGGGCCGGAACCAGGGATCTTCACTGGTTAGGAAGTCCGGTAGTTCTTCCGCAATCGGTGTCGCTCCTTGCCACACCAGACGATTGCAATTAATCCGGCTGGTCATCACATTGCCACTAAAAAACAAGTGGCGATAGGCTTCCGGAAAGGCGTTGTCCAAATAGTAGACCAGCCCGGCAATGGCGGTACTATCGTGTAAATGGTCCATCATGCTGGGCGCAAACCCCAGGCCATCGTGAGGCCGTCCAAAACTCGGGTAGCAGCCGCCGCGAATGAGACCGGTGATGGGTTTGCTGTGACAATCGGCTGTGTACCAGTTTCCATATTCGTCCTGTGTCATGCCGAATGGATTCACTTGGCCGAAGCTATAGGGCTCAATGCTTGAGCCATCTGGGCGGAAGCGAAACGTATTGCCGGAGAGAAGCTGCACGCGCGAGCCATCCTGGGCCGTAACCTCGGATTGGTTGTTAAAGCCATGGCATGCGTAAATCCAACCATCGGCCCCCTGACGCAGAGCATTGATCATCCCGTGTGTATCACGACTGGTGTCGAAAGGCCCCAGGATTGGAATTCTCTCATCGACATGGTCGTCCCCGTCGATATCGCGCAGATGCCAGATGTAGGGGATGCTGAAGCAGATGACTCCATCTCGAACCGGAAGCAATCCCATCGGGATGTTCAATTGATCAGCAAAGGTGGTTACTTTGTCCGCCCGACCGTCGCCGTCGGTGTCTTCTAGTATTTTGATGCTGTCCCGAGGGATTGCGTCCCGCTCAGCCGGGTAGGGATACTCGACGGTATTGGTGATCCACAATCGACCTCGCCAATCCCAAGCCATGTTGAGAGGTTTGGCAATCTGTGGCTCAGCGGCAAACAGCTCAATCTTAAAACCAGGAGGTAGATGGAAGCCCGCTAACTCCTGCTGGGGTGTTTGCCATTCCGTCTCGCGCACGCCTTGCCCGTAGATTTCCGGTTTCGTCGACGGTTCGCTGGCCCCTTGAAAGTCCGTTTTGGGGCTAGCCGGTTCCGGACTGTGATTCTGAGCCAGAGCCGTTGAATCAGCGCCCAAGGAAATCAGAATCCAGATTGCGGACAGCGTGGAGATCGCCCAGTGGGGTCGAGAAAAGCGGGCGTCGTGAGGCAGGCGATTCAATGGTCTCTACCTTGCAGGGCTGGGGATGGGGCATTCCAGGGAACGCGAAGATTGGATTTTCGGGCTGGATTTGCGCTTGTTTCGCGGGGCTCTATCGTTTCGTATTGTAGCCTCGATAGAATAACATCATTCGAATCGCGGCCAAAACGCCGTTGCTGTACCGGACCCGCGATCGACTACTAGTTATGCGACGCTGTCCGCTTGTTCACCCCCGCACTCAGGAGAACTTTTGTGCTGAAGCAAATATTTGTTGGAATGTTGTTAACGTTTCTGGGGAGTTTTTCGCTCAATGCGCAAGAAACAGCTGAAGTCACAACGATGGAATTGGCCGACGGTCAAATCGTCTTGCAACCTCCCAAGGAATGGGAGTCTCAAGAACCTAAATTTCGTGGCATCATCCAGTATGAGTTCTCAGCTCCACTAGGGGCGAAGGAGGAGGAACCCACTGCGAGAATCACAGTCTCGCGGTCTGGCGGATCGATCGACGCGAACATCGAACGCTGGTATGGACAGTTTACCCAGCCCGACGGTAAAGCGACCAAGGATGTGGCTAAATCGGAAAAATTCGAGATCGCCGGTCGCACGGTATATCTGCTGGATATGACCGGCACCTTCAAAGAGTCCATGGGAGGTGGGCCCTTTGCTCCCGGAAAAACTGTGATGCGTGAGGACTATCGCATGTTGGGAGCCATTGTCGATACCAAAGACAGCGGTTTGTACTTCATCATGATGACCGGCCCGAAGGATGTCTGTGAAGAACTCGCCGAGGGATTCAAAAAGATGCTCAAGGAAATGAAGGTCATCGAATAACTCGAATATCTCGCTAACCTGTCTTCGCGGAGTTGTCTTATGTCCCGCTGCATATTGGCGCTCGATCAGGGTACCACCAGTTCCAGGGCGCTGGTGGTGGGACATGATGGTCAGATCATCTCGGTCGCACAGAAAGAGTTTCCACAGCACTTTCCGCGGCCGGGGTGGGTCGAACAGGATCCGCAGGACATCTGGAACTCTCAGCTCGCCGTAGCACGATCCGCACTCCGCAAGGCCAAGATTGCGGCATCGGAGGTGGCGGCAATCGGGATCACCAACCAGCGTGAAACCACCATCGTCTGGGATCGGGTTAGCGGCGAACCTGTGTACAACGCGATCGTGTGGCAGGACCGGCGTACCGCGGACTTTTGCGCACGATTCAAAACAGGCAAGTGGGCGGAGGTGATCAAGGAGCGGACGGGGTTGATAGTCGACCCCTACTTTTCCGGCACCAAAATCGCGTGGATTCTAGACAATGTGCCGGATGCAAGAAGTCTGGCCAGGCAAGGTCGTCTGGCGTTTGGAACCGTAGATAGTTGGCTGCTGTGGAAGTTCACTGGGGGAGAGAAAGCGGCTCAACCCGTACTCAAAACGGATCTGACGAATGCCTCGCGTACCATGCTCTGCGATATTGGCAAAGAAGCTTGGGACGCGGAGTTGGCCAAGGCCCTCAAGATACCAATGAGCCTGCTTCCAGAGATCTGCTCTTCCAGCGAAGTCTACTGCGAATCTGAGAAAAAGCTGCTGGGTGCAAGTATTCCGATCGCTGGAATTGCCGGTGATCAACATGCGGCCCTCTTCGGACAGATGTGTTTTCGGCCCGGCATGGTTAAGAACACCTACGGCACGGGTTGCTTCATGCTGATGAACACCGGACGAAAGCGATATCCCAGTCACAACAATCTCCTTTCAACCACCGGTTGGAAGTTGGGTAAACAGAAGTCCGAGTATGCGCTTGAGGGCAGTATCTTTATCGCCGGAGCGGTGGTGCAATGGCTGCGAGATGGATTGGGGATTATCAAGCGTTCTGCCGACGTCGAGCGATTGGCGGCGAAGGTAGCGGATCATGGCGGCGTCTATCTGGTTCCGGCCTTCGCCGGACTGGGTGCTCCGCATTGGGACGCATACGCTCGAGGCACGATTGTTGGGGTAACGCGTGGAACAACGGCAGCCCACCTTGCCAGAGCAGCATTGGATTCCATTGCCTACCAAACCGCGGACGTTTTGGAAGCCATGCGAGCGGACAGCGGATTGAAGATCGCATCGTTGTTGGTTGATGGTGGCGCTGCCGGAAATGATCTGCTGATGCAATTCCAAGCTGATATTCTGGGGGTGCCCGTCGTTCGGCCGAAAGTGTTCGAATCCACTGGGTTGGGGGCCAGCTATCTGGCAGGGCTGGCCGTCGGATTTTGGAAGGACATTCAAGAGCTTGCCGGCCAATGGCAGATCGACCGGACTTTTGAACCCCAGCTGCCGAGAGCGGAAGCTTTAGAATTGCGGGCGGGATGGACAAAGGCCCTGCAGCGGGCGAAGGGCTGGGAGGGGTAATCGCTGGTGAATCGCGAGGCCATGCTGGCAGCCGCCACGGAAGATCGCCCATGGGACATAGCCATCATCGGTGGTGGGGCAACTGGACTGGGAACGGCTTTAGAAGCGGCCAGTCGCGGTTATCGCACGCTTCTGGTGGAGGCAGCGGATTTCGCCCAGGCAACTTCAAGCCGTTCTACCAAGTTGATCCACGGCGGAGTCCGCTACCTGCAATCGGGGCAGATCTCCATGGTCCGCGAGTCGCTTCGCGAGCGCGGACGCTTGTTGAGAAATGCTCCGCATCTGGTGCATCCCTTGAATTTTGTGATTCCTGCAACTAGCAGCTGGCAACGCTGGTACTATCTGGCCGGAATGAAAGCCTACGATCTCCTCGCCGGGGATCTACAAATTGGCCGTTCACGCTCGCTCGCTGCCGCTGAAGTCAGCCAGCGGTTGCCCACACTAAAGCCCGAGCGACATCGGGGAGGCGTCCTTTACTCGGATGGCCAATTTGATGATGCGCATCTGGCTTTAGCGCTAGCACGCACCAGTGCCGAACAAGGAGCCGTAGTGGTCAACTACGCGCCTGTTATCAGGCTCTGTCACAGCCAGGGCAAACTTGACGGAATGGTGGTCCGGGATTTGGAATCGGGCCATGAGTGGCAAATTCGAGCGCGTGTGATCATCAATGCCACCGGTGTTTTCTACGATGAGATCGCTCGGATGGATCTGCCGGATTCCGGCAACGATAGCCGACGTATCGTCGCCAGCCAAGGAACGCATCTGGTGCTGGACCGAGCGGCGCTTGCCTCGGAGCACGCGATGCTGATTCCGCAGACCGACGACGGAAGGGTGCTGTTTGCCATTCCTTGGCTCGGCGCCACCCTGATCGGCACAACAGACCATCAGGTGGAGCAGGTGGTCAAAGAGCCCAAGCCGCTGAAGCAGGAGCTTGAGTATCTGTTGGAGCATGTGGGACGCTACTTAAACCCTGCACCACAATTACACGACATCAAAGCGGCATTCTCCGGCCTGCGGCCCTTGGTAGCTCACAATCAGACGGCAACTTCAACGGCCAGCATGTCGCGGGAACATCAAATTCTCATTTCTAACAGCGGCATGGTATCGATCATTGGTGGGAAATGGACGACCTACAGAAAGATGGGAGAAGAAGTGGTCCAGCGGGCCGCCACCTTGGGTGACTTGCCCAACCGTCCGTCAGTCACGGCAAATCTGAAATTGGCCGGAGCTCATGAACAGCTGAGGGACCACCAAAATCCCGGCGGTGCTTATGCACAGTACAGCCGTGAACTGCAAGACATGGCCCAGCGAGATCCCGCCGTATTGGAGCCCCTGCATCCCCGTTATCCGCTGTTGCGTGGCCATGTTGTCATGGCCGCCCGCCATGAAATGGCGCGAACTCTGGAGGATATGCTCGCGCGGCGACTACGGGTGCTTTTCTTCGATGTTCCAGCGGCACTCGAAATGGCCGCCGACTGCTGCCAATTAATGGCCGCCGAGCTGAAGTTTTCCGATTCATGGCAAACCGACCAGCTCGCCGCGCTAAAACATTCCATTGAGCAGTATTTTCCGAGCGAGTTGCTTGGACAGGCTGGGAATTGATCCATGCCCATTCGGGCCAGATTCTGTTTGCATGCCTCACCACGCAAGTTGTAGACTTTAGGCCGAAGGTATATCGGGAATGGGGATATTGGGATGGAAATAGGCCAACAGCAAGCCGCTAAAAGCAAAATGCAATTCTCTATTGGAGAAGTGGTCCTGTGTCTTCCCATCTTTGCCGCCAGCCTGCTGGTGTGGTGGCGTCTGCCAGGAAACGCCACATTTTTTCTGGCGGTGGTTCAAGCTCTGGTTTTTTGGTTGTGCTGGAAGCTGCTGTGCCAAAACATTCCTCGACGATTGCTCGAGGCTTCTCATCTCAATTCGTTCCGCCGTGATGGTCGGCGGTCGAGTCGCAGGGCTAGGCTGGAACGTAAAGCTCAAGCGAAACTGCGGCGTGATATCTTGGCAGCCTTGGTGATCGCTTGCCTGATCGGCAACTTCGGGGCCTTGGCCATTTATTTGGGATGGAGGATGCAGCTGCCGATCGAAACTTTTGATCGTGTCCTGCTGCTAGCAGCCGCCATCGGTCTGCTGGCAGTGGGGACATGGCAAGCAACCCGCGTGGCGGTCGGCATGGCCTTAGCCGACTTCGAGAAGGGTCTCCGTCGACGTAGACAGGAATTTATCGTTCGCGACATCGGTAGCCTGCAAGCGGAATACTTTCACGATCAGTCTCCCAGTGTTTAGCACGCTGGCTGGCCACCAGCGTGGTGGGCCTTATTCCCCAAATGCGGTAGCCATTATGCGTCGCGATCCGCCGCGATTCCGATGCTCGCAAAGGTAAATGCCCTGCCAGGTTCCCAAGGCCAGTCTTCCCTGACGTATGGGTATGCACAGTGAGCTGCCCAGGATCGACGCCTTTACGTGGGCCGGCATGTCATCTAGGCCTTCCAGGGTGTGCGTTAAGGGCAGGCCCCGCTCGGGTACCAAGTGGTTAAAACAAGTCTCCATATCGACGCGGACGTCGGGATCGGCGTTTTCGTTGATGGAGAGACTTGCCGACGTGTGAAGAATGAACAGGTGCAGCAGTCCTACCCGAAGCTGATGCAGTTCCGAAAAATTGTCCAGAATTTCGGTTGTGATCAGGTGAAAGCCGCGTTTCTTTTCGGGCAGCTGAATTTCTCGCTGTAGCCACATTCAGGTGTCTCACCAGTGGGAGGAAAGAAGCTTCGGGATCAAGACAAAGTGTCCAGTATTCTGCCTGCCGACAACAGGCTTCTTAGGGATATTTCGACTGGGGCTTCGTTTGGGGAGCGGACTTCGCAGGTTGGGGGAGGACTGGGCGCGATGTGATTTTATGTCCCATTGTTGGCCTGGAAGGGGCCTTACTTCGTGACAGAAGTTGCTTGCCCGCAAAGTCTTCGGAGAACGCTCAGTTTCGCTGACTACTGAGGTCGTGCTGAAGGCAAGAGGGGAGTGTCCAAGTGGCCGGAAAATTCATGGAAATTTCTTGACTTCATGGTCCTCGCGTTAATAATCGCTGCGAGTAACGACGTACAGAATCCGGCCGAATCCCGCTGCCGGCACCAAAATATTGATGTTTTCAACGAATCTAATTTTTTCGACCTGAGGGTTCCCATGAGCGATGTATGCAAGAACGTATTCGAGGCCATCTTGAAATACGGACACGACGAGGATTTCGATCCGGCAGTCAGCGAAGACTTTCTGCCGACCGACGCACCGGCTGGCTCTTCCGAGAAAATCGAAGTTTTGCGTCAACGAGTTATGTGCGGACAGCCACTGTGGCACCGCGATGACCGCGTTGATTACGCTGGTTTGACAGGTGTCATTCGTCCACGCGAGTAGTGGATTGCTGCTGCGGATTTCCGCAATTCATCTAAATTTTGAAAAAAGCCCGGCAGTGCCGGGCTTTTTTTGTGCGAGTACCCAGGTCTGCTTATGTCTCGTCCTCGGACGCGTCGCCGCTGGCCTCGGTTATTTTGAAAAACACGTCTTCCAGGGAGCTCGTTTCCGGATGCGCTGCTCTGGCCTCTTGGATGGACCCCGAAAACAGGCATTTTCCACGGCGAAGAATGATCAAGTGCTTGCAAATGTCTTCGACGAGAGCCAGCAAGTGGCTGCTTACCAGAACCGTAGCGCCGGCTGCCGCCTTCTCGACCATCGTTGCCTTCAGCAATCGAATCGCCGCCGGGTCCAGTCCTGTGAGCGGTTCATCGAAGAACAGAATGGACGGCGAGTGAAGGTAGGCACAGGCGATGGCAACCTTCTGACGCATGCCGCGCGATAGCTCGGCCGCCAAAGCTCGCTTTTTGCCGGTCAACTGAAGTTCTTCTAGCAAACGATGGGCTCGTTCTTCAAAATCTTCCACGGCATAGGCGGAGCCCACGAATTCGAGATGTTCCCAGACAGTCAGGGTTTCGAACAGCGGCGGATCGTCGGGAACATAAGAAACACGACGTTTGACCTCCAACGGATGATCCAGCACATCGAAGCCGGCAACTTTCAGGCTGCCGCTGGTGGGACGGATGATGCCACACAGCGCGCGAATGGTTGTGGTTTTTCCAGCTCCGTTAGGACCGATCAGCGCACCCACCGTTCCCGCCGGGAGCGAGAACGAGATACCGTCCGCTGCGACGGTATCGTGGTACTCTTTACGAAAATCCTGGACGTCAATGGCCAGAGCGGCTGGCGAGACGTGTTGGTAAGGCTCGGTAGTCACGTCAGGAATATTACCATCTTCGGGTTGGTGGCGTCAGGGACGAATTCATGACTCATCTAGTTTCGCCTTGGGTTCGTAACAACGCTGAATGCCGCTAGTCATCGAGTGCTAAATCGGTTCATGGCAGCAATCAATCGCGGCATTAGCCTCAGGCACCGCCTCATGAAAAGTGAGGAAGTGATGCCATGATTTCTCTCCTTAAGAATACCCATCGAAGTTCATGTGGAAAGCGATAGGGCTGAAGTACAAAGGGGGTGAATCAGGGAGTGACACCCTGGCACAATCTTGCAAAGAAGCCATTCCAGGCTTGCGGTTTGCCCATGGGCGGATTCCCGTCGACGCCCATGCGGACAACAACCATATTCCACTCCGGAATTACAAACAGCAAATTGTGATTCAATCCACTGGCATAGTAGGTCTTGGCAGGCGCATCGGCCATGCGATTCTCGCCGCCACTAGTCCACCAATTAAATCCGTAAGCACCTGGACCACGTACATGGGATCGATCAGTATCAGCAACCGGTAGTTCGACCGCAACTCGTTTTTTTTCCCAGTAAGCAAACGCCGATCCAGGTGCAAAATAGGACGTAGCAGGCGCGTAGGGCGTCCATGACCAGCCTTCATGCTCACTTGCCTGCGGACCGTCCAATGTCAGCGTGACCGTATGCCACTGCTTCAATTCACCCGAAATCTCTGCGGCTCTCGCCATCGTGACGATGTACGGGAAGGCCAGCACAATCGAAAGCCGGAAGATTAACTTAGCATGTTGAACAAAGCCCATGGAGTAAAATTAGATTGCGCGAAAAACAAACAGAATACACTAATTCATAAACGACCCCACCAGTTTCTCCATCGCGTGATAGCCTGTTGCGTCGGTTGTTGGCAGGCCTTCGGAGTTGGGTTACCGCAAAGCAATTGTCCGAAGGTCTCGTCGTCCTTCTGTCCATTGGCGCAGTCCGACTCCGTCAATTCACCAAAGTGCAACCAAGGGGGCAACATGATTCGACTGATTGCTTTATCGACCGCACTAACAATCACTTGGTATGGCGGTACTTGCCGGGCGGAACTTCTCACTCGGACGGCATACGATGTCACTGTTTACGGTGCAACCCCCGCGGGAATCGCAGCAACCATCGCCTTGGCCCGAAGCGATACCGAACTCCGAATTCTTCTGGTAACGCCTTACCAAAGAGTCGGCGGATTGATCACGAATGGGCTGACGCATCCCGATTTTCGCAGTTTCGAGGCCCGGACGGGTTTGTTTCGCGAATTGAACCGCCGCGTCGAACAGCACTATCGAGAGCGATTTGGTGGCGATTCCCAGCAGGTAAAGGATAGCCTTTCCGGTACGCATGCCGGGCCGGAAGTGAATCATTTGATATTTCGCGAGATGCTCGATTTGCCGGGCATTGAGATTCTTACGCAACATCGGCTCCTGTCAGCCACGACTCTGGACGCACGCGTTATGTCCATCACTTTGAGCAACGCGAATAAGCTGCTTGAGGTTAACAGTAGCTACTTCGTTGATGCAACTTACGAAGGCGATTTGATGGCGGCCGCGGGCGTTCCATTCCATGTCGGCCGCGAGGGGAAGAGGCAGTATGGTGAGTCGCTGGCTCCGGAAATCGCAGACGCCCAAGTCCAGGGATACAACTTCCGGCTAACGATGACTGATGTCGCTGAAAATCGCTTAGCTGTGCCCAAGCCTGCCGGTTATCAGCGGGACGATTACGCGGAATTGGTGATTCTGCTCAACAGAGGAGCACTGCCCCGGATTTTCGGTGATCCACTCGGAGGTCTACCCGGAGGAATCTACAAGCGACAGACTCCTGGTTTGCCCAACGGCAAGCGCGACATCAATGACGTTTCTCACAGCATCGTGCGACTCTCACTGCCAAATATCAATAACGCTTGGCCCAACGGCGACGTGGCGACGCGTCAGAAGATCTTTGATCAACACATGCGACACAACGTTGGCATGCTGTACTTTCTGCAAAACGACCCGGATGTGCCAGAGAGGTTCGCGGAGGAAGCTAGGAAGTGGGGGCTATGTCGTGACGAGTTGGTCTACAATAATCACCTGCCAGAACAACTTTACGTCCGCGAAGCACGACGCATGATCGGCCGATATGTCTTCACTCAGAAAGACGTGGAACGAGCCCCCGGTACGCATTATGCTCGCGCGGTCTTTCATTCGGATGCAATTGCCATGGGTGACTATGGTCCCAATTGCCACGGGACCTTTCACGAAGGCCCGCAGATTGGCGGTCGCCACACCGGCGAGTTTTACCAGCCTGCAGCACCCTACCAGATTCCTTATGGGACACTGTTACCAGTCAAAGTGCATAATCTCGCCGTCCCCGTTGCGTGCTCGTCGTCGCATGTTGGCTTCTGTGCCCTGCGTCTGGAACCGATCTGGATGTCACTCGGTCAGGCGGCCGGCGTAGCGATCGCGATCGCGCTGGAGGATGGGTTACCCCTGCATCAAGTTTCTCCCGGATCGGTTCGCGCGCGGTTGCACGCATCCGGCACTGCAACGATCTATACGTCCGACGTACCGGAAGAGTCGGACGACTTTCAAGCGGTTCAATGGTGGGGGAGTCTCGGTGGTCTAATTGCCATCGATCGCACGCTGGAGGATGAACCGGCTGAATACGGGAAGCGCGGTACGCAGATCATTGGCCAATATTACGAGGCATTTCCAGAGCATGCGGTTGAGTTGGAGATGCCGCTCGATGATCGACTACGGCGTGAATGGGAAGGACTCGCCGCGAGCGTCGGCGTCAAAGATCCGGCATTTTCAGTAACAACACGTGGAGAGTTCATTCGCCACGCATGGAATTCACGCAAGTAATCGAGAACTGTGTTGTGGCTGGCTCTGAAAACGCAAGCTGGCCGTAAGCGGCCCGCGCGTTCGCCATGCTGGAAGCCGGGCAGCAATCCCCGGCCAATCCGCTGTATTCGAGTCCTGTTGCTCTGTGCGAACTTGCCCGCAAGCTCCTTGCCGACCGGCAGCCAGCCACCATCAAAGAAAAGGTGCACTGAGGGCCGTATTCTGAACTGTAACTCATCGGCATTGCACAGAAACTACAATGGAACAATTGACGCCATCGAGGTTTTGGCATGAATCCGCTTTCACAGCGACATATGCTCCAAATTGGTGTGGTTAGACGGCCGAGTTCATCGAACTTTATCCACGCGGGGGTCCCACACCAGGGCAAGTTGCACAGAACTCACGCGGGTGAAACGACCTCTGCAGTTTCCGTCGGCGAGCGATGGAGATAGCGGAATGTCCAACCGACGTGATTCCCGCCAAGAAAAACTGACTTCGGTGCGTTGGTTCTAGCAGTTCAGATTCTAGCACATGACGGTTCGTCATTGGTTGCCAAGTCGCGTCGGCGTTTCACGCCGACGCAGATTGCGGTGTGAAATTCTACTGCCTTCGGCCGATGTGCGCGAGGCAGGCAGCGCATCGCAGTCTCGCATACTACAAAAGACTCGCGGTGTGTCGGAAATCGGTCTCGCTGCCAAATACGATTGTGCACACGATCTTCTGAAAGGACTCTACGCATGACTTGCCTACCAACCGCTTGCTGAAGATACTGTCCGCACAAAGCTTGGCTTGCGCTGGCCGGACTCGATTGGCGGGCACCTACCGCGATGAATGATGTCAGAGTTCGCCGGGATAGCTGACTTTTACGGGTTCCGATACCAGAATGGGTCTGTCATGGTATGCTTCGTACCATTCCTGAGGCGATAGCTCAGAGCCTGCAGCGTATGGGTTTTGCGAAAAAAAGAAGTCCGTATATGCGGCGCGCAGGTAGTACTCACCAGGGGGCGTTCGATCTGCAAGTGAACGACGCTTCAGCTCCCCGAGACCGATTCCATATATGAACTGAGTTCCCACAACTGCGTTGACAGGAAGTTGCGTAAAATGCCACTTCTCTCCCCATCGACGCCCACTCAAGTGGTTGACATCCTCGACTGGTTCGTCTGATTCGACAGACACAAAGAAACCGGCGCCTCTTGGCTTCAACCACATTGAACTAAAAGCGTTATAAACAGAAATAGCTCTTCCCGTCGTATTGGTATAGCGAATCTCGAAGCGTCTTTTTTCATGGATTCGATCTTCTTTGTTGTTCACGATGATCTCCGCGCGCCCCAGACCCGATCTGTCTGGAGTGACGCCCATCTCGGAGTTGAATTCACCGGCAGGTAGAATCTCCAGACTTGCCAATTCAGACGCTGCAACAACGGTTCCGTCCCCGTCGGACCGTAAGAAACGGTCAGTATAAAACCCCTGGAAGAAATACTTGCCAGGCCCAAGTGTATTGACAAGCTTGATCCTTTGGACAGTTGTTACGATCGTCTCAGCACCCGTCTTAACTGTTAACATGGTACCGGCCGTATCACCGGGATACATGCCTTTTTTCTCCACATCCGCCAACACACTCTGTGAGCTGCTCGCCAGGTACCCGACGAATTGCTGGCCATCGTTGAACACAACAACGTTACCAGGCAATGCCGCATTTGAATCCCAAAAAGGATTCAAGAAAAACTCAGCCACGTTACTTGTAAAAGTTACATCTACTTCGATTGCAGGATCCAGCGAAGCTTTCGCAGGCCGAGCTAGTACGCGGATGAATCCAAGTCGCCCAGATGCTTCAGTCATCCATCTGGGCTCAAGTACGGCGGGGTCGGATTGAGCTGCAACAGTTGCACTTGACCAGTTTAGCAAGAGGCAGAAAAAGCAAGTCGTTCTATGAACCATCACATTGACCTCGCATTGCGATCTACGTCTGGACGACAACTTCAAGAGGTGGCGTGGTGTAGCACAAATCACGCAGATCCGTTAGTCGTCCGCCTCAAGGATTAGATCCCCGGTAATCGGGTCACGATAGTTGGAAATATTGTCGGTCCATTCGGGATGATTGAACGCATCCTGATCTGGTGGATTGTGACTATAGTTCGACGAATCTAAATTCCATTGCATCCCGTCAGCGCTAGATGCATAGAACTCCCAATACCAATCGACTTTTCTCAATGGCACATATATTGAGTTTGCTGTAGATGACTTCCACAGCAAGTACATCTCGAAATCATCACGCCTATCTACGAGGCGATCATCAGAAAAAAGAGCTTGAGATGGACCATCCTTGGCAATGTTTGGAGCGATCAAAACGTTATACGGATAGGTTGTATCCAGCACGCCGGAGAGTTCCAATCCCCATGGCCTACCGTCCTTGTCAGTTGCATGAATAGCAGTGTCGAGTAATTGGACCCATTGAACAGTACCTGGCGGATTTGTTTCGTTCGTTACCGTGGCCTCGAACTTGATGCCATACTCTCCAACTGCCGCCCCTCCGAACATAATAGCTTGCCCAGTCGGATGGATGTTCACGTGTGGTGGTGGTGTCGTAGCATCAACGGGGGATCTGGGCGATGAACGTCAAATTGCGTAGTCCTTAACACGCCAAGCGTTGTCGTCCATGTCCCAAGCTCAACATCTTTTATCCCATCATCCGTGAAGTAGAACGTCGCATACCGCGTTGACTTCATGGCTGTTGGAATGTCGTATACTTCGGCGCTGTTTCCACTTGGAGGCGCGTTCGTAATGACAGGGACACGTCCTGGATTGCCCGCATTGAAACTGTAATTCGCACCCCACCATGCAATCGCAGTTTCGTCGATCGTCCAGTTCCAACCGACGAGCTGATTCCATACAGGGATGCCGGTTACCTGGCTTCGAACAATGATTCTTTCCCCAACCCAAACCACTTCAACTGTGTCGGTGATATCCTTCCAAGGCAGATTATCAACGTTTGAATTATTCGGTGTTCCATCATTACCGTCCAAGTACTGGATTTCAACTCCGTTTATCACCAAGTAGACGCTCATCACCTCGCTGGTATCGGCGCCATCAAACGCTTTGTAGGAGAAAAAGTCATCTCCAACATAGCCATCATCCGGATCGTAGATAAACGAACCATCCACATTCAAAGTCAATGAACCGTGCGTAGGAGATTCATAGAGAATTGCTTCAAGAGGATTCGGGCCTCCATCGGGATCATAGTCGTTCGCGAGCACACCTTCGATTGCCGGTACATCTAACACAAGATCATTGATAATCTCGAAGCCCTCGAAATTGACAATTGGTGGTATATTGTATCCACCACCGCCACCGCTCCCCTCACCATCACCAGCCCCTCTCCTGTCTCCACGCTCACGCAATAGTCTCGGTAGATCCGCGCCGTAAGCCCCATTTCCTCCTAAGAGCTGATAGCCTTCTTCACGGGCGAATCCAGTTCCCTCTCCGCCTGGGCCTGTTGTCTGCAATGTATAGCCACCTCCATCAAGCGCAACGTCAGGTAGGACACCCCATTCCGCGATTTCCGCAAAGAGATCTGCTGCCAGTAGAAGTCTTGGCTCAAGAGGCTCGTAGAATACTTTCCTCCGGACGTCGTGCTGATTTTGCCAGCGACGTATGCGAATTCGAGATCTCATCATCCTCCCTTTCAATTCCCACGGAACCAAGTGGCGAACTAAAAACCATCAAGAATTGCGGCACCTGCGATCCCATATCGCATGATCCATCGTAATGATCGCGAATTAACGCAGGATCGAATTACGGTTGCCAGCAGACTTTACAAGGACGCTTCGCATTCAGCTTGGATACTTTCTGCGACCAGCACGAGCAACATACCCCATTTCCTTTTTGAAAATGGCAATGCCAGGAGTTTCATGCCCGCGAACGAAGTCGGCTCATTAGTCAACATATCGCTCACGTTTGCGGGTTGCAAGCGATTCCCGCGACCCGCTGCGAAAGACCGCTTTGTCGCTGCCATCGGAAAGCTCGCAGCAGTGAACGGTCTCGATGTTCCACCGATCTCCGGCCTCATAGCGTTGCATTAGTCCGCAATCGAGCCAGCACGACATCCTGCCCAGCCACTGGATGAGGATCAACAACTCCGTATATTCGCCATTATGCTTGCTTCTGCCGTACATCAAGCATTTCGTTCCTGTCGACTCGACCTGATCCGGGCCTCGAATAAATCTCAACGGTCGAGCCGCAGGTAAGCCTGCATGCCGCGCCACCAATTGAGCTCCTCCGCTACTTGGTTTTTGAGGTTTTCGGTCAATGCAGCCGTTCACTTGCTTCGGTGACGTCAACTGAACGCATCGCAAGAACACTCCAACGTGTTCGGCCAAGCCATCGTAATCTGTGGAACTCTGGACTGAACACAGCGTGCCGAGCATTTCTTGCGGCTGTTCACAGACCATTTTGCGAACGTTCTCACACATCACTTAACCAATGCAGGACACTGCAGTCCTGGTAACGCGCCGCAAACGGTTGTAGATCTCGTATTCAATTTAACCGCCGGAACTTCGTGAACAAGCATAGTAGTCAAATCACACGCATTCATGTTATGAACAGATCAATGCGAATGCTCGCACTCCACAAATCTTGGCAGGAGGGCGCCTGTGCTGGACGATCTTCGGGCACTCTGTATAGACCACCAAAGTGCACCGGTGGTCTCGACCAAGGATGCAGACTCAAAAATCCGAACCTGCGGTGGACTCCTGATGTACAGATTGCGGCCCAGGGTTAACTAAACGAGTTCAGTTCCATGACTCCCTAAAGCGAGAATGTCTGCGGTAAGTCTTCGTATCGCTAACGTACGGATCCCAAGCATTAGCGAAGCAGTGGCGGAGGGATCCGCATCCGCAAGGCGCGAGTTCAAGATGTTGCGGTGTGACACACTTCCTTCAGATCGGCGACCTGTCAACTCGCTGAAGATGCATCGACATTTCGCGGCGAATCGATGAAAAATTAATCACCGTTGCGCGCGTCGGTCATTTTCACCATAGGTGGAAACTGCGCCGAACGCCGACCAGCTTGGTGCACGAGGGCTGTCCAACATCCTGGGGAAAACGCAGGTAGCAAGTCACCCCGATTTTGGCAGCGAAGACCCAATTCTTGACCTTGAGTTCGGTTGCCGGC
>JANSWS010000184.1 GCA_024743355.1 bacterium | reverse complement strand
CATCGCGTAGAGAGATCAAACTTAGGCACGCGCAGACATTCAGAACGATCCTCGAGAATTGCATCAAGACTCTCCCATGGCGGAGGTGAACCAAGCATCGCGGCACGACTGTGCAGATGGATTCTAACATGATTGCTACGCCACCAGGTAATCCAGCCGCTTGCAAGGGGCGGCTTGGGCTGCGTCTCAATTTAGGGCTGCTCTTTTTCCGCTCGGCATAATTGCCATCAGTCGATGAATATCAGTTCGTTGGATGCAAGCAAAATCTGTACAGCCTGCGCCCAGGCATCCAAGGTCTTCCGCGGCTGGGACGGAAATTCAGGCACCGACCGAAACTTGGCTTGCTGGCGGCGAGAGTCAGCGGCAACCGACTGGTCGCCAGTGTCTGCGGCTGATTTTGAGAGCGGGAACAAGGTAATCGTGACCGGCCATTCGAAAGAATCGTGACTGGGATTGCTCACGCAGTCGGTGACAAAATCCACACAATCCCCGGCCTGGACTTCGATTTGATCCATTTGGGTTTCGGTCGTCGCCGTGGCCGCTCGCCAACTGCCAATAGCTCGACCGGCAACCATGACGCTGCCTCGCACGCCGTCTCCTTCAGCAGCGCTGTGAGTGAGCTTCCCGCGGATTTGAATCCGGCCCTGTGCGGGCGCGATCCAGCGGCGTACCGCCGCATGCTGGGCATCGCCTGGATGCCCGCCCTCTGCCGATAGAAAACACCAGCCGATCTCATCATCCGGCAGTTGTTTTCCGCCCTGCCATGCGCGTTCGGTTCTTACTGGCAAACGTTGGAAACTGCCGATCGTCTGATTGTTCTCATCGTAGGCCGCGTAGCCGCAGATCCATGTTTCTGGAACAGTCGTGGCGGCGGTTGCTTGATGATCTTTAACAAAGGTCGCGAACAAGTCCAATTCTTCTTGGCTGGGTTCTCGCGACAAGACTTGAGTGAACAACTGTTCGATTGCCGCTCGCCTGGCCGATGGAATATCCATGTCTGGTCGCAGTCGGTGTGCCAACTGCAGTGAAATCTCCGCAACAAAATCACTGTTCAACAAAAACAGTCCCTGCTGTGGAACCGTGGTTTCGGCTCGACGCGGGCTATGCGTATCGGGACTGGCCATGTCAAACGTGCGGAAAATGCTGGGCAAGTTCTGACGGTCAATATACGAGTAGACGGTGCGTCTGGGCGCTTCGTTGGCGGCTAGGATCGGTTGCGATTTGCCTCCCATCTGCCCGTCGAGTTGGCCGGTGACCACCAGCAAGGTATCGCGGAGGGCCTCGAAATCCAAACGTCGGCGATTCATCCGCCAATAGAGTCGATTGGCGGGATCGATACGTTGGCCCTGCTCATGCTCCAAACTCTGTTGAGCGTAACAGTCTGACAAGACAATATTGCGAATCAATTCTTTCAGACTCCAGCCTTGATCCATGAGCTTAATGGCTAAATGATCCAATAACTCGAGCTGTTCTGGCTCGCCACAACGCGTTCCGAAATCGCTGGGAGTCTCCACCAACGAAGTGCCGATAAGGTGCATCCACACGCGATTGGCAATCACGCGTGCCGTCAACGGATTTTGACAATCGGTGATTCGCTCCGCCAACTCAAGCCGACCGCTATTGTTTCGGGGAAAGTTGTTGGCCTCGGGGGCCAAGAAGTTCACAAATCGCCGCGGAACTTCTTTGCCGCGATTTGCGGGGCTGCCGCGAATCAGGACATGCGACGGCACCAGTTGTTCACGTTCTGACAAGCGATGCGGCCAGGGTTCGCCTCCCGGCTCCTCAGTGTTGAGAAATACGCCAAACAAGGCGTAGTAGTCGTCCTGTCCGATCGGGTCATACTTGTGATCGTGACATCGTGCGCATGCCAGCGTCATGCCCATCGTGCCGCGTGTCACAACGTCCAAGCGATCATCGATAATGTCCAACTTGTTATTCAGAAACCTCCTGCCAAGAGTCACGAAGCCTAGTGCGGGAAGGTTGTCGGCTTGAAGCGGCTGATGCAAATCCGCGGCAATCTGCAACTCGATGAACTGGTCATAGGGCATGTCCGAGTTGAATGCCGCAACGAGCCAATCTCGGTAGCGGTAGGCTTCCGGATACTCGCGATCTTCTTCAAACACATAGCCTTTGTTATCCGCGTAGCGTGCGACGTCCATCCAATAGCGGGCCCATCGCTCACCGAATCTTGGCGATGCAAGCCACTGGTCCACCAAAGCTGTCACCGCGAGTTTGTCGGGTCTGGGGTCGCTGACAAAGTTCCGCAGTTCTTCGAAGGAGGGAGGCAAGCCTCGTAAATCGTAACTCAGCCTTCGAATGAGAGTTGCTCGCTCCGCTCGGGGTGAGTAGCCCAATCTATGTTCATCGAGCTTCGAAAGTAGGATTTGATCGATTGCCGATGAAGCATGAGTATTTTCACGCCTCACCCAGGCTCGAGGAGCCTGGTACGCCCAGTGTGAACGCGCGAGCTGGGCTTTGCGTGATTCCTGATCGACCGCATGCACCGCTTGCGATTCCCCCTGCCACTTCTCAGGCACATGTGCGCCCGCTGCAATCCAGCGTCGAAAGCTTTCGATTTCAGCATCGCTGAGCTTGCCACCTGGCGGCATCTGCAGTTCACCATCGTTGTATTCCAGCGCGCGAACGAGCAGACTTTGCTTTGGCCGTCGGGGCAAAACAGCGGAACCGCGGGTACCGCCTGTCCGCATGCCGGCCAACGAATCCAGCATCAATTGGCCGTTGGCTTCTCCGTATTCGTGTGAATGACATTCAAAGCAATGCTCGCGGAGGATCGGAAGGATCTCGGTTGTGAACAGCATCTGACTTTTTCGACGCAGGTCGGTGCTTTCATCGGCACAACACACTGAGTGTGGGGTGAGCGTCAGCCAGCAGACTGAGATCACGCTTGGCATAAACACCCACACGAAGCTGCCCCTAGAAAAGCAGCGCTGAACGGAGCCACTGTCGATCGGCCATAATGTGAAGAATCGAGCGACCGGCGAATCGGCCGTGCAGAAACACTTGGCGAATTCCATATCAGCCATATTCGTGTACGTGGGTTGGCAGAAACTTAGGTAGGCGGGCGGTCGAACGGGAACAGCACCTTACATAGTAGCAGCATGACAGCGTGGTCGTTGCTACAGGCGTTGGAGAAACCTGTGAAAGCTTTTCCACGTTCGTCGAGCGGCAGCGATATTGCCAGCTGCAATCAGCTATTGGATGCCGGAATGAAATGAACACCGAAGAGTGCACGAAAAAAGCCTCGCGAATGCGAGGCTTTCGTTGAAGTCTTTTCTACTAGGCTAGATAGGAGATCAAACGCTTCGTCGGCGAGACCGCCATGCCACGCAACCCGCCAACGCTAACAAGCCAGCAGCGGATCCTGGTTCGGGAACGAAGGAAACACCAACCGCAGTGAATCCCTGAGGGTAGGTAGGACCACCCACATTGTTATTACCCATTTGGAAGGGAGCGCCGTCTACAGCAAAGACTCCACCGCCGGTGGTCGAACCTGTACCAGGCGTCAACACGCCTGACGGCGTGAATGTTAACGTCTCAAATACTCCAGTCTCAGCGCCAGTGATCTCGAAGTTTGCTGTCATAAGCAATCGAGTCGCGGAAGTGCCGCTGTTCATTTGACCGTTCCACTGAGCTCCGGCAGGATCAGCGTAACCAGCCCCACCCAAGTTTCCATCGGCACCCGTCGGCGCAGCCAACCCGAGCGAGTTGAGGAAAGTTCCTCCATTGACATTGAAGGCACCGCTCTGAAGATCAGCACTGTCGAGAACGAAACCCGAATTGCTTGCCACAGGACCAGCTTGAAAAAACCGACCCATATCGGCTTGTGGAGTAACCGTGATTCCGGATGAAGCAACCCAGCTCAAATCCAAACCAATCGTATTCACATTGCCCGGCAGATTACCGTCGCTGCTGTTGAACAGTATTCGAATGGTCGCGTTATACGTACCAGGATTCAGCTGAATCCCAGGAGTCATCGGATCGACGTCCGTCAATCCATCAATCTCTGCCACGATCGCAGCCGACGCAGGAGCCGAGATGAGAGCTGCGATGGCGAATGGTACACAGGCTAAAGAGGAGAATAGTCTTTGCATTGGGGGGGCCCTATCTTCACGGATGAAATGCCTAGTTGGTCATAGATTACTCGGTCGACGAATCGATTCCAAGCAAATCGCACACAATTGTTGAAATTTTTTTAACCGCCGCAGCTTACCTATCTGCAATTCTCAGGAGTGGCCCCTGTGGCATGCATCGGTCCACCCGTACGGGCTGTTCTAGTCCTCAACAATGGTCTCGACGAAGCGGGCCAGCCGGTGAAAATCGCTTTCGGCTTCGATGTAACGCACTTTGGTCACCAGGGTGGCTGGATCGACCAGTTCTTCGAAGGGCACGAAATTCAGCTCCAGTTGGCCGCTGACCGAAACCATCACTCCATTCATCTTCTTTTCCACCAGTGCCCGGAAAGCCCCCACCCCGATCTGCGAGCCCAGCATGACATCGAAGGCGTGCGGTGGAGCGCAGCGGCTTTCGTATCCCAGTTGCAAACCGTTGATCTTGCGTTTCTTTCCGGTCTTGGCTGTATAGGCCTTACTCACCAAGTCCGCTAGCATTTTGCCGAGGTTCACATCGGCCACGGCGATGTGTCCATGGTCATCACGGGTAACTCCCTGCAAATATTTCTGCGGGAGATACTCTGCCAACCCTTCTGCGATCACGACAACACCGTAGGGATGACCCAGGTTTTCTCGCTTGATCATCATTTTGACGATGCGTTCAACGACCTTATCAAGGTTCATGATCGTGCGTGTCGATTTTGTCCCGTCAGCGGCCGTGTACTCTTCCTCCAAACGAAGCGAACCGACGACGTCTTCCACGCTCATCACCATGCAAGCTTCGCCGGCAATGGCAGCACCATAGGCCAACCATCCCGCGCTGCGTCCCATAGCTTCACAGATGAAATACGATTGACCGGCGGCTGCATCGTAGTTGAGATTGCGCATTTCGCCCGCCAAGAATTCAGCGGCAGTGAAGTAGCCGAAGGTGAAATCGATGCCCATATAATCGTTGTCGATGGTTTTTGGAAGATGCACGACGGGCATGCGTTTGGCATCGGCGGGCAGCGTGTCCTGGTAGAGCTTCATCTTGTTGGCGGTTTTTAAGGTGTCGTCGCCGCCGATAGAGATCAGAGCATCCACCTCGATCGAACGCAGGGCGTTGTACACACGCTGCAGTGGAGCCGTGCGTTCGGGATCCTGTAAATGCTCAGGTGAAGACACCAGCTTGCCTGGGTTGCTGCGAGCCGTGCCAATAATAATTCCCGGCGAAGTCCGCACGTGCGAGAGATTTTCCTGTTTGATCGAGATGTAGTGCTTGCCTTCCACCAGCGGCTGGGAGGCATCGAAATCAATCAAGTTGGAATATCCATGCTTGACACCGATGACGTCGATGCCGGCATTTAAAAAAGCATAGGCCGCTGTCCCAATCACCGAATTCGCACCCGGGGCGGGACCGCCTGCAAAAAGCATCGCAACGCGTTTGATCTCGGACATAGGGCTGTCACTCCAAGAAAGAAGAAGCGTTATTCATGAGTAGGCGAGCCGATTGCCAAGTCCAATCGGCGAATTGTGTTCACTGGCCACTTGGCCGGACTATTCATGCTGGGATCGGCAGGCTGCACTGGCCATCGCAGCTAAGCAAGCAACTCCCGCTCGACCCATTTGGTATCGACCGTTCCGTCGATAAAGGCGGGTTCCCTGAGCACGCGTGTCAGGAAGGGAGGTGTCGTGGCGATCCCCTCGATAGACAATTCTTCCAAGCAGCGGAGCATACACCGAATCGCTTCTTCACGGGTTGGCTTGTGAACGATGAGCTTCCCGATCATAGAGTCGTAGAAGGGCGGTACCGTGTAGCCGGCGCAGGCATGCGAGTCGAAGCGTACTCCGAAACCGCCAGGCACGAACATGTCGGTGATCTTACCCGGACAGGGCTGGAAGTTTCGAGACGGGTCCTCCGCATTGATCCGACACTCCATCGCTGCGCCTTGCAGTTGGATATCCTCCTGCTTGAAAGGCAACGGTTGTCCCGCGGCAACCCGAATTTGAGTCTGAATCAGATCGATTCCGGTAACCATTTCCGTTACGGGATGCTCAACCTGAATGCGGGCGTTGACCTCGATGAAGTAGAAATTGTCCTGCTGATCCACAATGAACTCGACGGTCCCCGCGTTCTGATAGCCGGCTTGGCGAACTAGACGCACGGCGGCGTCGCAAATTGCGGTCCGTGTTTTATCCGATAGCAACGGCGAAGGGCTCTCCTCCACCAGCTTTTGGTGCCTTCGCTGCACGGAGCAATCTCGCTCGAACAGGTGGCAGACGTTTCCGTGATGGTCGGCAATAACCTGGACTTCCACGTGTCGTGGTCGGTCGATGAACTTCTCCAGATAAACGCCCGCGTTACCAAAGGCAGCCTTTGCCTCAGCTTGAGCTTGTTGCAGGGCGGTTCTCAAGGTTTGCTCACTTTCGGCAACCCGCATGCCCTTGCCTCCCCCGCCCGCCGTCGCCTTGATCAACACGGGGAAGCCAATTTTCTTGGCGGTTTCAACGGCGTGCTCTTCGTCGGTCAGCAGGCCGTCGCTGCCGGGCACGACGGGAACTTGTGCGGCCATGGCTACCGCACGAGCCGAGTTTTTATCTCCCAACTGCTCCATGGCATCGGGAGTGGGGCCAATGAAGTCGAAATTGTTGCTGCGGCAGATCTCATTAAAGTGAGCATTTTCCGCCAGGAAGCCGTAGCCCGGATGAATCGCTTCGGCGCCAGTGACTTCAGCCACGCTGATAATCTGCTCGATCTTTAAATAGCTATCGATCGATTTGGGAGGCCCAATGCAAAAGGCGTGGTCGGCGTAGCGGACATGGGCGGATTCACGGTCCGCCTCGCTGAAAACAGCCACGGACTCGATCCCGAGTTCCTTGCAGGCGCGAATCACCCGTAACGCGATCTCACCACGGTTTGCGATCAGAATTCGGTTGTACATTCCGGATATTCTTTAGGAGGCACGGCTGGCAAACGACAGAATACGCTCATTCCGAGTCAAGCGAGTCTGAGTGCTGAGGATCGGTGCTGAGTGTCATCGTGCAGATCGGAAGCTAGCTCCAGGCTTCTTGCATGAATGCCAGCGACCTTCCGCAAACAGAGAGCCCACAGCGTCACGTGCTGTGGCCGTGTTCGCTTCGAGAAACTGGAGCATCGACAATTCGGGAGCAACGTCAATTCGAGCATCTGCGAGCAAGCTGGACCGATCGATTTTGCTCAGCAAATTCAGCCAGATGTTAGCTTCGGGTGTCCACCTTGAACAGGGGACGACCGAAGTCCACGGCTTCCTCGTTGCCGGCCAAAACTTCCACCACGGTGCCTTTAACCTCAGCCGGAATTTCGTTGAAAACCTTCATGGCTTCCACGATACATACCACGGTGTCCGCGGATACCTTGGAACCAATCTTGACGAAAGGTTCCGCGTTAGGATTGGGCTTGTCGTAGAACGTGCCCACCATAGGTGCGGTAATGACCTTGATGTGAGGCCCATCAATTGCTTGAGGAGTGGGCTCTGGAACACTGGCCGCAGCAACGGGTACTGCCGCAGGGGCTACCGCAGCCTGAGCCATAGCCAGTCCACGGACCAGACGAATATGCTGATCCTCCTGCTTCAGTTCGACTTCGTTGAGGCCACGCTCCTCCATCAAATCGATCAACTGACGGATACGCTCGACATTAAAGACGTCTTCGCTCTTGCCCATCTCGATTCCTGCGAGCTGAAATATTGGTTATTACGCCGGCCACCATGGCCATCTCGAAGCCAGGCTTAGCTGAGGAACTCCACGCGATTTTCCTGCATTTCTCGGGGCAGACTGCTCAATACTTCCGCACCATCCGCGTGAATCAGCACGTCATCCTCGATTCGAATACCACCCAAGCCTGGATAATAAACGCCCGGCTCAACGGTCACAACCATCCCCGGCTGCAAGGTCTTGATGGGACCTTTGATAGACCGACTGCGACTACCAAGACGGGGTGACTCGTGGATGTCGAGTCCTATGCCGTGCCCAAGTCCGTGATTAAATCGCTTGGCCATCCCAGCTTCGGCAATCACTTCGCGGGCCGCTCGATCGACCTCCTCGACCGATACCCCACCACGCATGGCATGGATCGCAGCCTGCTGTGCCGCCAGGACGACATCATAAGCCCGAGAAATTTTCGCGGGGATTCTACTAGTCAAAAGTACACGCGTCAAGTCACTGCGATAACCCTCATAGGTGGCCCCCCAATCGATCAGCACAAAGGGATGTTCCCCCAGCAAGGTCGCGCCGGGTTCCGCATGCGGCAGCGCCGATCGCGGCCCGGCGGCAACAATCGGCTTGAACGAACATCCCTCGCCTCCGAGCTTGCGAATGGTGTGTTCCAATTCATACGCCAATTCACGCTCGCTGATTTTGGCATGCAATTGCTCACGCAAACTCAAGAAAGCCTGCTGAGCCGTGCTGATGGCCCTACGGATGCGACGGATCTCATCGGCGTCTTTAATTTCTCGCAACTGCTCCACTTCGCCTTCTCCGCGCAGCAGCTCGATCTTCGATTCCTGACGGAAGCGATCGTGCATCGCAACACTCATCGAGCCGGCCTCGATCAACAAGCGGGAGATACCCAGCTTGCCGATGTGTTGGATGGCGTACTCGACCAGATTGTCGCTGGGGCGGCGGATCGATCGGCTCAAGTCAGGACACTGCTCTTCCAACTGCTCCTCGTAGCGAGGATCGCTCAACAACAGCGCTCCCGGATCCCCGACGCGGGTTACGATCAAGTAGCTGCTGTCCCCCGTAAAACCTGTTAGATAGCGGACGTTAGTCTCGTTCGTAACCAGAATGGCATCCGCGTCCTTCAACATGCCTCGCAGCTTCTTGCGTCTCGTCAGATGCGACAAATCTCCAACCTTTGCTAAGTGCAGTTTTCTCCAGTCGGCCTATGCTGGTCTTCCGAACGTGCCGGAGAGCGCGGGTGCATTAAAAAAGGCTCAATTCCGTGGGAATCGAGCCGCGAATGACATCCGCTTCGGCCGACAATGCAGGCAAAGTGACTGAGTCGAGAATACTTGAACTCGAACCTCATCATTCGCCGGCAAACAGCGCTATTCGACTTTTATTTGACCTTGGCACCATGCCGCGTGATCAGCACAGTCACGCATTCGCCACAGTCAAATTTATAAGTCAGAATCTTGCGGCCAAACAGCCCCTTTCGCCACTCGAGCAAGCAGGGAGTTTGGCATGCACAGCAGGCTGGAAGGCAGGCCGAAACCTCGTACTTGCAACCCGTGCAAGGGTCGACAACGCACCAGCTCACCTCCACCGGAGGCGGTGGAGCACAGCAGGGCAGGCAGCACTCTCCGTGCGCCTGCGCTAAACTGACGGTCGAAGGTGCCATGGAAAGCAGGGCCAAGCATAGGCATGAAAGTGAGAAAATCTTCCATTTGGCAGAAAGCATTTCATTCGCTCCTTAGTAAGAGATGACACAAACAATCGAACTGAAGATGCGGTTAACGGGTTCTTCGCGAGCCGCATCGTGGGGACGCTAGTGGGGAACTTGTGAGGGAAAACTTGTGTGGGTGGAGCAAGGTAGGCTCTGGCCAGAGCTGGCTCGCGCAGCGCATCGAAGCTCTCGCGCTGGCAGTTGAAACCGGGGCGAAGACCGATGAACTTGCACGCGATGGCTCCTCGCGAACCATGGCCCTACGTTCAACCATAGTCCACGAGCGCGGTGAGGCTAAGTCCTGGCGTCAAACTTTCGCTGATTTGTGCATATTATGCAGGCCGAAGCTTGCTGTCACGTCGTCAAGACGTATCCCTTATCTTTCGTGCCCTCCGCTCTGTCGGAATCGCGACTTGCCGGCGTGTGGCCAAGGCCGAAGTTGGCCCGAGATTTGCCAACGAATCCAAGCGTGCATTCAACCGGAAATTTCTAGGCCTGTGCGTGCAGATTGGCGCGCTTTGCCAGGGTTGGAGTACCGTAACGGATACACCGGATTTGGAAGCTTTGTTCGCGGCCATCCTCGACCGCTGTTGTCATTTGCCAGGGAATCGCATGTCGCATTTGCACCCACCGCAAGAAGAAATTTACAAGCTGCTAGGATTCGTTTGCGAGAACAAAGCCAGCGATTTGCATTTGAAGTCGGGGCTTCCACCCTATGTGCGTATAGGGGGCCATCTGCGATCCCTGGATATGCCTCCGCTTCCGGATACGGAATACATCGAGGCCATGATGTGCGAGTTGATGCCCGAATCCAAGCAGCAGGAATATTTAGAGCACGGCGGTGTGGATTTCGCCTACTTCTTCGAGGCTGGAGGGGATCGCTTCCGGATCAATGCGTTTCGATCGGATGGAAAGATGCACGCCGCGCTTCGTCGCGTGCAACACGACATACCTGACTTTGAAAGCCTCAATCTTCCAGCGATTTATCAGAAAACGATTGCCAAGAGCAATGATGGATTAATCTTGGTCAGCGGTGTCACCGGTAGCGGCAAGAGTTCAACGCTGGCGGCCATGCTGGACTATGTCAACCGTCACCGCAACATGCATATCGTGACGATTGAGGACCCCATTGAGTTCCGTTTTGAATCGCACAAGTCGATCATTTCTCAGCGCGAGATCGGCGTCGATGTTCCGAATTTTGCGGAGGCTCTGCGATACGTGGTTCGCCAGGATCCAGACTGCATTCTGATCGGTGAGCTTCGCGACAAACAAACCATCTTGGCCGCAATTCAAGCCGCCGAGACAGGGCACCTAGTGATGGGATCGCTACACTGTAGCGACGCGGAACAAACCTTTAGTCGAATCCTGGAGTTCTTTCCTCACGACGAACACTCCTTCATACGCTCGTCTCTGGCGAACAGCTTGAGGGCCATCATGGTGCAGCGGCTGCTGCCGGGTACGGAGCCGGGCCAGCGCTACCCAGCCACCGAAGTCTTGTTGGCGAATGCCATCGTCAAGGAAAAGATTCTGCATGAGCAAGACGAAGACATTCCGGCCATCCTGAATGTATGTCACGAAGAAGGCATGCGTGATTTTACCCACTCCCTGTACGAACTGGTGTGCGAGGATCGCGTGGCTCTCAACGTTGCCATGGGCTACGCGCCTCACCCAGAACAACTGACTTCATTGCTCAAGGGAATCGACACAGCCGCAGAAGGACTCATCTCTCGGATGTAATCGTGATGCAGCTGTGCCAACTGGTAAAATGGTAACTTTATTGGATCCTAGCTGCCATGAATGCAAATGCACCGAACTCAGAAGCCATCTATCAGCAACTGCGTTCACACCGCTTTCTGCAGGGTTTTGATGACTCCAATGTTCAACAATTGGCCAACGTAGGCCGCGTCGTCTCGTGGCCGGAGGGCACAATCGTATTTAATGCCGGAGATCCGGCAGAACACTGCTATCTAGTGATCGATGGGCTGGTCGTTCTGGAAATTTGCGATTCCGTTGCGGGCTGCTCTCAGGTGCAAACGGTTGGAAAAGGCGAATTGCTGGGCTGGTCAGCCATTCATGCCAATGCGGAAATGAGTTCGACCGCTCGGACTGTTCAGACAACGCAAGCCGTCGAGTTTTCTGGGCTAGAACTGCAGCAGCTTTTTGAGAAGCAGCCAAGCTTTGGTTTTCAGTTCATGTCGGCCGTTGCGCGGACTCTCTCCAAACGCCTGACGGCCACGCGCCTGCAGCTGATCGACGTCTATCGGCGTGACTCTCCACGCTCACGGCCCTGATCTCCGAATTGGGACAGTCTCGGAATGGGGGCAGAGCATCTTCGAGCGAAAACGGTAAGAGGCGGTTGGATTCTGTGTCGCTTCGTCACACCCGGGTCACACCTTCGTCACCCAGCTGCCAGCCTGTCACGTCGCGTCTAGCGCACTCCCAGCAGGGGGCTCCTGTCCGCGCCACTTTCTGATTGCCTGTACCGAGCTTTTTGCAACTGTATTATATTGGAATATTGCTATGTATTTGTGCGTTATTTCTGGTGTATGAGCCGGAAAAGGTGCCTCTGCTTTCAGGCACGCAACATAAAACCAGCAAAACTCGCTCGCGTCGGTCCGGGAGTTGCATTTGAGTCAACCACTGCGCGTGTGAGTACTAGCGTCCATTCGAGCCCGTGAAACGTGTAAGCGGTCTGGGCACCTGGCGGTTCATTAAAGTCATTTGTCTGAAAGGAAATCTTCGATGGGTATCGTCTTGAAAAAAACGCTGGCATCTGGATTGATGGGACTGCTGTTCATGGGATTACAGGGACGTGAGTTACCCGCCCAAACCGCCGATGCTCAAGTACTGCCCCCAGATAGCAAATCAGAGAACGCCTCGCCCGACTTGCTGGCGCAAAGAGGACGAGGTGGACGCGGTTTTCAAGGCGGACGAGGGCAGCACGCGGAAAATCAGGCAATGCCTCCGGGACGCGGAATGGGGCCCGGCCGGGGCGGCATGGGAGGACACGATGAGCGTCACCAGGCGGACCATGATGTTTTCCAATACTTGCTGACCAACCACGAGAAGATCCGCCGCCAAGTCGAAGAGCGCCCTGATGGCGTACTAACCCTGACTGAATCAGACGATCCCGAGGTTGCTGCCAAGATCCAAGAGCATGTGCATTGGATGGATTACCGCATTGAGAAGATTCAACCGATTCGCATGCGGGATCCGCTGTTTGCCGAACTCTTCCGTTCGGCCGAAAAAATCGAAATGACCGTGGAAAAAACAGAAAAGGGAGTGCGGGTGGTCGAAACCTCGAAAGATCCGCGTGTCGTGAAATTGATCCAGGCGCATGCCAAGGTGGTCAGCGGTTTCGTCGAACGTGGCTTCCAAGAAGCCATGAAGAACCACCCTGTACCCGACTCACAAGCCGCATCCGCGCGACCCTCGAACCCACGCATTGAGAAATTCGGTTCCGTAGTCCAATTTCCAGAGGCCTACCAACAACCTCGCAAGGGCAGCCGCATCGTTGTGGATGTTACGGGATCTGCCGAGGCCGACGTCCTGAACGCCTCGGTCGAAAAAGTTGCGCGCTACGTCAATATCTACGCTGGTGCAGGCAATGAGCCGGCGGATGTCGAAATCGCAATCGTGCTACACGGTGGAGCCACGCTCACTTGCCTGAACGATGACGCCTACGCGGAAGAATTTGGAGTTGCAAAGAATCCCAATCTGGAATGCTTGCACGAACTTCACGAGCAAGGTGTCGCTATTTTCGTTTGCGGTCAATCGCTGGCCGGCAAAGGAAAGGCTGCTGAAGATGTGGCAGTCTTCGTAGATGTGGCGGTTTCCGCTTTGACTTCGCTGGTGAACTTGCAGCAGGATGGGTACGTTTACATTCCACTTTCAAAGTAGGTCGACTTGCCGCCATTATTCATGGCCGGCCAAACGCCAAGTTGCTGTCAGGCCGTGACATTTCTGCCTGGCAGCTATGGGGAGCATCCTCGATGATAGAAGTCCGTCGCAATTTGTTGTTCACCGGTTTACTGATCCTGCCTCTGTGTGGTTGCCAGCCGGCGGCCGAAGACAGCGCTGCCGACGCAGGATCAGCGGTGGCCAATCCCGCTGATCCTCAAACGCTGGCCATGCAAGCGAAGGATGAGTTATTTCAGCGCCTGTCGGGCCGCTTGACCGAAGTGATGCAGGGCCAAGGCCCAGTAGCCGCCATTCGGGTCTGCAGCCAAGAAGCGCAGGACATTGCACAACAAGTAGGTGAAAAGCATGGCGTCCGCATCGGACGAACTTCGCTGCGATTGCGAAATTCCGCCAATCGGATGCCTGCTTGGGCAGAGGATTGGGTCGCGGCGAATGTTGCTGAGCCGCACATGCTCGACTTGCCAGGCGGAGAACTCGGGGCTTTGTTCCCCATTCCATTGCAGCCGAAGTGTGTCATGTGTCATGGTCCCAAACAGCAATTGGCCGAACCCATACAGCAACAGCTTGCCAGCCTCTATCCCGACGATTCAGCCACGGGCTATTCTGAGGGTGATCTTCGCGGCTGGTTTTGGGTCGAAGTTCCTCGCTGAGGACTTTGTCCTGACTTACCCCGGGGAGGTCCGACAAT
>JANSWS010000731.1 GCA_024743355.1 bacterium | reverse complement strand
TTCCGTCCCCTCCATAAAGACGCGCGTAAGCCGCACCTCCACCAAGGAGACGATCGTCACCATCGTCTCCATAGAACTCAACTGTGACCCAGTTGAGATCGGAGTCAACAACAAAGGAGTCGTTTCCGGTTCCGCCATACGCAATTACCTGCGTTACTCCATCGAAGTGTTGTCGGCGGCCCTGAGTTTCAACAAACAGCGTGTCTTCATCGACTCTGCCGACCCGAAAATCATCATTAAATGGCGACGTATTTAGCGTTAATCGACCTTCCACCAAGGTTGCGAGAGGTCCGACAGTGCGAATGCTATCCCACCCTCCTAACGTTGTGCTAAGGATTGGAAGATCCAAGTTGAATACTTCGATCTCCGTTTCACCTCCACCTATTGTTTTTCCAGCAATCCTGACTTTAGGAACTGGGAGAAACGCCAGAACTTTGGCATAAGCACTTAAATCTAAAATTGAGTTGCCGAACTTATCAAAGAGATGTTCCGAACCCAATTCTGCATTTGTCTTGAACTCCTGGCCGCGAACCTTAGGGTCGGAACCTGTACTCGCAAAGTCGTGCCTGAAAATAAGCGTGATGACTCCCTCGACGCCAGCACGAATCTCAACACGGAATCCGCCAAAAGGCAACGATCGCAAAATCCGATCAATGGTTTCGACGTTTACTTCACCGGCCACAGAAAAACTGACTCGAAATTCTGCTTCCGTAATCTCCTCACCGGTTTCAGCCTTATCACGTACATAGAAACCATCAAGCAAGGTAGATTCATCCTGCCGACCGGACTCCTGGTATTGTCTTAGGCCCTCGGAATCTAGTCCGAAGTCGTACTGAATAGCCCCGCCGATCCCACCGCCCAAGCGGATTCCGATCACTCCCCCGGGTAGTGGAATGAAGAAGTCCTTTTCTACATCCTCAATCGAAAAATCCGGCATGTCATATTTTAGAATCTCACGTTCATGCCCCAACATGAGCTCGAAAGCCGCCAGAGGATCTCTTAGTAGACGCAGATCAATTCCCGAATCGATGTCTGAAAGAATGTCTTCGTCAACGTAAAATGGTCCGTACTGAAATGTTCCAGGAGGCGGATTACCCACGAGCAGTACCCCGGATTTCGGCGTCGTCAAACCTCGCGAACCCATAAAAGCGACAAATTCTTGAAGGCTGAGCTCGGCAGCCAACTGCGAAGTAATGTTGCTAGCTGACTCCACAGTGACTCCCAAGGGGGACAGCTTTGAGGAGAATCCCGGTCGTCTTGCCAACGATCCATCCGCCAAGAACTCGCCAAGCCGGACCCATGTCGGACTTGCATTTGCAAGTGCTGCTGCCAAGTTGCCTTCAAGATTGCCGATCCTATCTCGAGCAGCTCGATGGTCAGGACTGTCGCCGAGCAAATCCAAGAAGTTGCTGAATCCAAAAAGAGGTTCGTTGAATACGGGCGTCGTCAGCCAGCGAAAAAGATCGTCCGACGCAGCTTGACTCAGCTCCATATTGCGGACAAATGGAGCTATGAAATGCGCCAAGTATCCGTGGTAGTTCAATTCAACATTAGCAAACTCGACGGATGGACTATTGGTGAACCAACTTGATGTGAGGTCAAGGTCTTGAATCTGCCAGTCGATTTGCAAATCACTTCTTATCCACGGAACATCGATCTCTCCACCACCCTTTGATGCCGTAAGCCGAAGGTCCACA
>JANSWS010000292.1 GCA_024743355.1 bacterium | reverse complement strand
TTCGGCAATCATACCCACGCGTTCCAGAATGGCATGAGCCACGCGAGAGTTGTTAAGCCCCGCATCTTTCAGCAGCTTCAGGCTGGCCAACAGTGCATGAAAGCCTGGCATATTCAATGTCCCGCCTTCGTAACGCTCCGCGCTGGCCTTGATGGCCGTAGCCCCGGGCTCGAAAGCCCCGGTTGCCAGACTGTTCCAGCCGAGTCCTACGGGTCGCAACAAATTGAGGTGCTCTTGCTTGATGAAAAAAAGCCCGGCTCCCTCAGGTCCTAACATCCACTTGTGTCCATCCGCGGCAAGAAAGTCGACTCCTAACTCGGCCAAATCCAAGGGGAAAGCGCCCAGCCCCTGGATGGCATCCAACATGACCAACACACCACGCCGATGCGCGATTTCGACCACTTTGGCCACATCGACTCGAAAGCCACTGGCAAAGCCTACCCAGCTCAACGAGATCATCCGGGTGCGTTGATCCAGCAAGGCTGCAAAAGAATCGGCGGTTAACCGACCGCTTTCCGGGACGGGAACGCGGCGGAGCTCAACCCCGCGTGACACCAGACTTTGCCAGGGAAGAAAATTGGATGGAAATTCATTGTCAGGTACGACTACATTGTCGCCCGGCTTCCAAGGAAAACCTTCGACCACAAAGTTGATGCCATGGGTCGTATTGGCGGTCAGCGCCAGTTCCACAGCTTGGACGTTCAGCAGCTCAGCGGCCAGCGACCGCAGATTCTCCAGTTTGGCGGCCCATTCCAACCAGTGAACATCACCGGACGCAGAGGATTGCTCGGCATAGGCAGCCATGGCTGCGGCTGAACCGGCAGGTAGTGGAGCCACAGCCGCGTGGTCAAAATAGGCGTAACGCTCGGCAACCGGCATGTGGGAACGTAGCGGACTCTCCATGGCTTGTCAGTAATCTCCTGGATTCCACGTTTGCGGGGGCTGCCAACCTCCGCTTTTGCTTTCCTGCCCCATCTTCCGCAGCAGGGCTCGTGCTGGCTGGCTATCCGGGTACGATATTCGCGACTGAAGCGTCTGTAGCGAGAGCCGAAAAATGTCCGACCAGGATAAATAGGGGACATGGGTGACAGCCTAGATCCTTGGATTATACTACCCGAGTGACGCTCGGCCCTTTTCAGCACCCGACGACAACAAACTTGGCGGAAACCTACCCGCCAGGAGTCGGTTTTCGCGAGGATTTCGCGGCCGAACTCGATGTCCACAGATCGCAGTCAAGGCGTTACCGTGATTTCCACTGCCACGACCCCAAAAGGTTGGCTGATGCCCAAAGTATTGTGTCTGATTGGGATGGTACTTGCCATCCTCGTCTTTCTCATATTTCTGGCCGATCTCGTATTCGGACTGAGCGGCATGCTGGACTACGCGCCGCTACGGGGCGCGAACTATATCATGGACATTGTGTTCATGCTCAGTTCCGGTGCCCTCATCTACTTGGCATATGCGACCTTCCGGGAACAGAAATAGGCTGCTTCCGCCATCTCTCTCGGGAATTCATTGGTCCGTCTGCTTCGCTGCGTCTACATTGTTGCTGGGCCTCTTCCACCTCCGGTTTGCGGTTTTCTCGGATGTACTGACGTTCCCTCGTTCGAACTTGGACCAGAATCGGACGCAGGTCAGCAGCCTGTCTGGTCGGGGGTCGAAGAACCCCATGACCAAATAGCTCAATACCCCTATATCTCGCACGTTATATGATTCGCAGTCATCAAAATCCTCGAGTGAAGGCTGCAGTTAAGCTCAGAAACGCGCGATCCAGGCGGGCCGAGGGCAAGTTCCTGATCGACGGATTAACGGAACTCAAGCGTGCGGTGGCATCGGGGATCGCCCTGGAGACCGTGTTCTTTCATGGGGAAGCTACCCATAGCGAACTCCGATCGTTGCCGATTGCAGCGACTTGCTTGTGGGAAGTATCGGCGGAAATCCTGGATCGGCTGAATTATGGACAACGGGAAAATGCGGTAGTGGCCATCGGTATCACTCCCCAAACCACGTGCAAAGAACTACCTATCCGCAGCGATAGCCTTCTACTTGCACTAGATCAGACCGAGAAACCGGGCAATTTGGGAGCCTGCTTGCGGACCGCTGCCGCCTGTGGAGTGGATGCCGTACTGCTGGTCAACCCAATTTGCGAATTGTTTAATCCCAATACGATTCGAGCCAGCCGGGGAGCTGTATTTAGCCTGCCGATAGCTGCGATAACCGCACAGGAACTGGAGGTTTTGCGTAGCCAGCATGGCCTCAAGTTAGTGGGAGCTCGCGTGGATGCCAAACGAAGTCTCTGGGAATGCGACCTTCGCCAGGGCTCGATCCTGCTGTTCGGCAACGAGGCTCATGGGCTGGGGCCGGAATGGATTCCAAGAACGGACATGGATTTCACCATTCCCATGCGGGGAGAACCGGACAGTCTGAATCTTTCCATCAGCGCTGCCGTAACACTTTATGAGGCTGTTCGTCAGAGATCCCTTCCAAATATTTGACCAAGCGTCCAGCAGCGGTTAGATTTCTCGTGCATCGCTTTCGTTTTATGGGCTGCTTTTATGACCGTAACCTACTTTAAACGCTACAGGATGGAGGTTCGGTTAGACCAAATTCAGCTCGACGGCGAGCCCCGCCTTGCAGAGGGGTATGAGCTGTTGCCCTGGTCGCCCAAGTTGCTCCATCAGCATGCGGAAGTTAAGTGGCAGAGTTTTCGCCAGGAGTTAGATTCGCATGTTTTCCCTTGCTTGGGCATGATGGACGGCTGTAAGCAGCTCATGCGAGAGATTTCGGGGCGGAGAAACTTTGTAGCGGAAGCGACGTGGCTGGCGTGTCGCAAGTCCGAGTTTTCCTCCGGCCCACAGGCCTGCGGCACGGTCCAGGGTCTGATGTCTTCGGCCAGGGAGGGGGCGATCCAAAATCTGGGAGTACATCCCGACTGCCGCGATCTCGGTCTGGGCAGCGCACTTCTATTCAAGGCCTTGCAGGGCTTCCGCGAGGTCGGCTGTCGCTACGCCAATCTAGAAGTCACCGTACAGAATACCGCTGCGATTCGTCTCTACGAACGATTCGGTTTTCGAAACGTCGAGACTCTGTTTAAGGTAGCCGACGTGCAGTACGTGTAATCGCATTGCTTTGCATGAGGCCCATTGTCGTCACTTCGGAATAACGCTCATTTCTGTTCGGTTGAAGGCGATGGGAAAAGTTGGCTACTCTCCCAGAAAGAGCTGATGCAGGTCGAGCAAAACTCCAGGCGCCTGCATGGGGGAAAGTGTTTCGCCAACTTTTACAACGGAATACTGCGAATACTGCCGCTGCTCCGGTTTGCGAAAGACGTGCACACACTGATCCTGGGCATCCACAATCCAATACTCGTCAATTCCAGCTTCCGCATACAAACCGGCTTTTTCGTTCAAATCCGAGCGAAGACTGCTGGAAGAAACCTCGATAGCGAGCAATACGTCGCTTGCCGACGGATGCCTACCCCGATACCGCCTCGCCCGCAACCACATTAAATCCGGCTCTGGGCGACTCTCCAGTTCGGCCAGATTCAATCCAGTCTGCGATGTCACCATAGTTGTTTCGGCTGAGGTCGATCGTGCCGACCAGTTGGTCAAGAAAGTAACTAAGTCATCGTGCAACGGTCCGGCGGGATTCATTTCTCGAAGTTCCCCACGAATCAGCTCAATCTTGCGGTTCAAATGGTCGAAGGCGCCACGCTGCACCATCTGATCGTATTCATCAGTAGTCAGATGAAGTGCGGTACTCACAAAACTCCTCCCCCGAATGTCCTGCCGCCGATAGTTATCGCCCGAAAATTTACTTTCAGTTGATTCCCGTCTCCTTGTGCCTGCCCTGCAAGTAAGGTCAAAGGGCTTTCAACGTGAATGGCTTCGCAACGCCATTCACTTCGTCGTTCACCTCAGCCACTCAACAGGGTTCTATTATAGCGATAGCTGGGTTGCACAGCCCTTAGGCGAGCCGCAAATGAAAAATCACCCATCGCAGCCACCGTTGCCAGACGGTGGACGACGTCGACCACGCTCTGACGAGCTTGGCAACGGGTAACTCGACCACGCTCTGGCGAACGTGGCTACGGGGAAGTCGACCACGCTCTGGCGAGCGTGGCTACGGGTAGGCGTATGCAAAGACATGGGTCCTTGGCCTACAATCTGGAGACACCGGTCTGCTGCAGCTTCGATGCATGAACCGCCCCACGTGAATTGCGACTTGTAAAATTGAACTCGAAAGGTGACGGTAGTATTCAATGGAAAGTGCCCCATCCGCCAGCTCTGGCACAGGCTTGCAAGTCCGTGGATTGAGCAAGGAATTCCGTACGGCCGCCGAAACTCTGAAGGTTCTGGATAACGTGACATTGGACATGCAGGCCGGCCAAGACCTGTCCATTGTAGGACCAAGCGGCTGTGGCAAATCTACGCTGCTTTACATTCTTGGAACCTTGGACTCTCCTTCAGCCGGTACCGTGCAGTTGGAAGGCGTTCAGCCTTTCGGACTTTCTCCCAAGGACCTGGCTGCCTTTCGCAACGCGAACATTGGCTTTGTATTTCAAGATCATCATTTACTGCCGCAGCTTTCCATCACCGAAAACGTGCTGCTACCAGCTTTAGCAACGGGCAAGCCAACCGGCGAAATGCTTAAGAGAGCGCGAGACTTGATTGCACGAGTGGGCTTGGAAGAACGCAGCAGTCATCTGCCTGGTCAGCTCAGTGGCGGTGAACGTCAGCGTGTCGCCGTCGCTCGTGCGTTGCTGAATCGGCCCAAGCTGTTGCTAGCCGATGAGCCCACAGGCAATCTGGACTCGGAAACAACACGCAAGATCGCCGAGTTACTTTACGAGCTTCCTCGTCAGGAGGGCACCATGTTGATCGTGGTAACTCACAGCGACTGGCTGGCGGGTAGGGCGTCACGAAAGATGCGTCTGGAAGACCGTCGACTGGTTGAGCAATCCTGAAATCATTTGTGTTGATCGTGGAAACTAGCATGTCAAGCAATTTACAAAGCGTGTCGTTGGCCACTGTCGCCAGGAAATCGATGCGTTACTTTGCTCGCTCCCACTTGGCTTTGGCAGCGGGCGTGGCTGCGGCTACCGCGGTCATTGTAGGCGCCCTGGTGGTAGGCGACACAGTCCGATACAGCCTGCGGAGCCTGGTTCTGAATCGTTTGGATAATATTGAATGCCTGCTGCATGCGCGGGTGTTTTTTGATCCGCAATTTCTGAACGGCATTCAGCTCAGCGATCCCGCAACCGCGTTTGCACCGGCCGTGCTTTTCCAGAGCACGACGGTCGAGTATCGCGACCAAGGCCAGTTGACCCGCGCATCACGCGTGCAGTTGCTGGCCGTGGCTTCCGATTTTTGGTCCCAACTGCGCTCACCGCCAGCAGACACTCCCGCCACCGACGAAGTGGCCATCAATCAATCTCTGGCCAATGAGTTGGGGGTCCAAATTGGAGACGAACTCACGATTCTATTGGACGATCCAGGTGGAATCCCCAGCGACAATCCGCTGGGAAGACGCGATGGTGACACTTTGTCCATTCCCCGTCAAAAAGTCGTAGCCATCCTGTCGGAAGATCAAATCGGCGGAGTCAATTTCCAAGCCAACCAGAATGCTCCGCGAAACATCTTTGTTTCGCTGGAGACGGTCCAGGACATATTGGAGTGTGGCTCAGACGTGAATGCGGCTCTGGCTTTGCGAGCCTCCGATGTGCCCAAGGTATCCGGCCAGTCCATTTGCGATGAGATGAACCTGCAACTGCGCCCGAGGCTCGAGGATTACGGCCTTGAGTTGCAGCGACATACCCGAATTTTCCCGGATCCCGAGCGACGTGAAACCGGCAGTGATGCCCAACCGCAAACGGTTTACGACTATTACCAATTGACATCGTCGCAACTGATTCTCGACGATGCGACGAGCCAAGCCGTTTACAACCGCATCGGCGAAGAAAAAACCAAGCGATTGATCACCTACCTCGCCAACGGCATCACCAAAGTCAATCCGCTTCCCGCGGATCTGTCAGAAGACCGAAACGCAAGCAATTTTTTGCCGCTTGAAATTGACGAGTCCAACCCCGGCAGGCTCGTGTTGGTGCCAATGAGACCTACAGTAAATTTCGGTGGGCAGAATTCTGAGTATGTGAACGCGCCGCGGGTTCAATCACTCAGCCGCAAGGTTCCCTATTCCATCATCGTGGGCGTTGACGAGAACTCTCAACTGCCGTTGGCGGATTATCAACGCGTGCCGTTTTCTGAACTCAAGGCCCCCTTTTGCTGGATCAATAGTTGGCTTGCGGAACAGCTGGAGGCACAACCGGGCGATTGGATTCAAGTCGACTTTTTCGAGCCTGAAACGGTGGACGGGAAAGAAGTCGAAGAGAGCGTTCGATTCATGATCGCTGGGATTGTTCCCATTACGGAGCCGGAAACGAGCTACCGTCGCTCTCGGCCGGCCCAGTATGCACAGGCCCCCACGATCTTCAACGATCCCAATCTGACGCCCAATGTGGAAGGCATTACCGATCAAGACTCCATCCTCAATTGGGACTTGCCTTTCAAACTGGAGAATGAAATCTCTGCCGTTGATGATGAGTATTGGAACAATTACCGGCTGACGCCCAAAGTATTCATGCCTTTCTACTTGGCTGTGCGTCCGGATTTGTTTGCAAGTCGGTTTGGCGATACGACGGCCCTCAAGTTTTCCCCAGATGATTTCGCGGATGAAGCCGAATTGCGCAACCAGATTGAAGAAGCCTTGTTGGATACTCGGCCATTAAAAGGTCTGGTCTTTTCCGCGGTGAAGGAGCGACAACTGCAGGCTGCATCGGGGACAACTCCCTTCGATTTGCTGTTCCTGTCCTTGAGCTTTTTCGTGATCGTGGCCGCTCTGTTGCTGGTTTACTTGCTCTTCAAGCTGAGCATTCAGAGACGTAACAGCGAGTTGGGTATTCTCTTGGCTCAGGGATACACCCCAGGCCGCGTGCGAAACCTGCTCTTGGGCGAGTTCACTGGCGTGGCAATTTTGGGCACGCTAGCTGGGACCCTACTTGGACTTGCCTATGCGAAGGGCATTATTGCCGGACTGGAAACCTGGTGGATTGGGGCCATTGCGACGCGTTTCCTGACCTTCCATGCGTCTGCCTGGGTGTTGCTCGTCGGCGCGGCCAGTGGATTCGCGGCTTGCCTGGCCGCCATCTTTGTTGGGATTCGCAAGGCCTGTCAGACCAGTCCATTGGCGAATTTACGGGGTACAAGCGACGAGGCCTCGTTGCCCGGTGCACGCCCGCGAAAAATCTTTGTCGCTGTTGCGGTCTTCACAGCTTTGGCCGCCATCGGACTCATGTTCGCTGCCATGGGGCAATCTGGCATGGCCAAGGCAGGAACTTTCTTCGGTAGTGGCATGTTGTTGCTGGTGTCCGCTATGGCAGCCATCCGCCAGCTCATTGAACCGAATTTTCAAGCACAGAGTTCCAGCCAAGACAGCGGCTCGGGAGGACTGCTCTACATGGCTTGGCGAGCGGTGGGACGCAATCCGGGTCGCAGCCTGCTTTCGCTAAGTCTGCTCTCCGTAGCGACATTTCTGATTGCCTCGATGGGCGTATTCCAGATCTCCCCCACAGAGAAAGGCTATGGAGGTTTCAACTTGATCGCTCAAAGTTCACAGCCGATCGGTCGCAATATTGGATCCGGCATTGTCCGTAATGAAGTACTCGGAGAGGAAGCGGAAAAACTGTCAGCCACGACGATTGTTCCGATGCGTGCTCGCTTTGCCGAAGACGCGAGTTGCAACAATCTGTTTCAAGTCACCGAGCCGACTATCCTTGGTGTCTCCGATCGCTTGCGTGAGATCCATGACTTCGCACCCGATTCGATTCAATTCGAGTGGGCCCAAAGTCAAACCCCGGAAAATCCCTGGCTGGCACTGGCCCCGTATCGCAGCGGCTCCGCCGATAACCCCATCCCAGTCATTTTGGATCAGAACACGGCCTTGTGGAGTTTGAAGCAGGGTGCCAAGCTCAATGCCTCAGTGGTACTGAAGATCGATAACCGTGAAATCCATTTTCGAACTGTAGGCTTGCTATCCAATAGCGTGCTCCAGGGAAAGCTGCTGATCTCTGCCGAAAATTTCAAGAACCTGTTCCCCAACTTGAGTGGCTTCTCGTATTTTCTGATCAACAGTGGGCGTCGCGCAGATCCCCAAGTTGTTGCCGAAACTCTGGAGCGAGGTTGGGCCAACGAAGGCTTGGACGTGCAGTACAGCGAAGATATTCTGGCCCGTTTTTTGGGCGTTCAGAATACCTACATCAGCGCTTTCCAGTCTCTTGGTGCGCTTGGACTACTGCTGGGAACCTTTGGTTTGATCGCTGTGCAAGTCCGCAGTGTGCTGGAACGCAGGCGAGAATTCGCCGTCATGCGGGCAGTCGGCTTCTCGCCGGGACGTCTCGCAAGCTTACTGACCTTGGAAACAGCCATCCTGCTGGGAGGCGGCTTGCTGGCGGGAATCCTATGCGCTTCCGTAGCTCTGATCCCATACATCATCGAAGTGGGCCCAAGGCTCAGTTTGTTGGGCCCCTTGATGCTTTTGGTTTCTGTGCTGGTGGTGGGATTTTTGGCCGCACTGATTGCCGTGCGTGCCGCCAACAAACAGTCGGTGTTGGAAGGACTGCGCAGCGAGTAATTACCATTCTTCTGGCGACGATCCATCAGCTCCAGCCGACGGATTATGTTGAGCGTTGCAGGCATCGCAAATGGGTTTCGGCGATTACCGCACGGGCCGCCCAACCCGCCTGCGAGGCACAACGACTTAAGCCCCGCAAAATGTCTTCGTAGTCCGTCAACCGGCTTACGCCCAGATCCCAGCCCCAAGCCCAAAATGCGTGGTAGGCGGCCGCGAAATCGCCAGCGGATTCTCTATCCTGGGCCTGCTTCTTCCAATACTGACTGACTACCGCTAACAGCGATTGGGTGCGTTCACCCAGCAGCAATTGCAAGTAATTGTTTTCGTGCAGCGACGCAGGCCATTTCTCTCTTAGACATCCCAAGCGAGCCGCGGAGAATTTTCCGTGCTCTTCGGAGTCCGCATGAGCGTTGAAGCGAACCGATTGGTCGCTGAACGAAGATGCCTGAAGACCGCGGGTGTAAATCTCGACCGCTTGTTCGAATTGCTGTGTACGCTCGCAATGCCAGCCGGCGATCGCAGTAGCCCAACCCAAATCCTGACGTCGCGCACAGACCGTCTCCGCTATTTCGCCGGCGAGCTTCCAGTCTTGCTGCGGCCAGGCATCGTCGGTAATTTCCGCGGCGTCTGCAATCTTACGCCGAATCGTCCCGTCAATCTGGTCGGTATCAAACAGCAGCCCGACATACTCAGGAAACCAGGGTGCATTGATGCGTTTTGCAATTTCCTTCGAGGCGATGATCGCAATAGGAGTCTGCAAACAGGCTTCCAGCAAATCACAACACACGGCATCCTGTGCCCAGCCTTGCTGTCGCAGCAACTGCAAAGCACCCAAATGATCCCACTGGCTTAAACGGTTCACCAACCCGTCGATCGTCGAAGCTACCACCTTGGTCTCTTCCGATGATGATAGTTGCTCCGCCAACCAGCCACGAATTTCCGGAGAATCGAGTCTGAGTAACACTCCAGCCTGGGAGTCGATCCTGGACTCAGTAGCTCCGCGCAACATCTGTTCGCGTTCACTGCGAAACTGATCAACAGCATCGTGCAGCACACTCTCGGCAACACTGGTTCCGACCGGAATCCAGTCGCCACCCCCATGAAACCAATAGATCAACTCACGGATCGTTCCGGCTTCATCAATGCGACCACAAATCCAATCGCCGTATCTGTTGCCAATCAGCGGCAGACTATCCGGGAGCATGAAACCGGGCCATATCAACTCGGGCGCAGGCTGACACAAATCGGCCACCGATGCGATTTGACGCATCATGCCCGGCAATCGTAGTTGCTGAGACGCTTGATCGAACCACACAGTCCAGTTTTGGGTGAGGTGCAATTCGTAGCGTTCAGCCAGCAATGTGGAGTGAGAAGTCATCTGCCCCGAAAAGAAAAGCGATAAGAGATTGGGGTCTATGGACTAGGTGAACAGCACCAACCAGAGCCACGCAGGTGACCCGAGGCTTGAACTCATACATCGAGCTTTCCAGTGCTCGGTGTACTCGAACGCAGTGATGCCGTCGAGCTAGATTGTGACAGAAAACCGGGTCCGAAGGGACAGCAACCTGCGAATTCTTTCTCTCCGGGTGTAGATCGCGGTTTGTGAGCTTTGGGTTTGTTGGTAGATTTTCGGTAGAGATTTGACAGGAAGTCTGATCGCATTCCGTGAATCTAGGTACGACGAGGAAAGTCAGGATGACAACTAGCCCAGCATTGCAGAGGC
>JANSWS010000136.1 GCA_024743355.1 bacterium | reverse complement strand
GGTCCTCAGAAACAGAGTCGCGTGAACTGCCACCCCTCACCTCGGACAAGACCCCATCATTTTGCATCACCAGGACTTGCGCTCGGGATTCATAAGAAGGCTGGGTGAGCAGAAAGTAACTCGCTCCTGCCAGCAAGCCGAAGAAAGCCGAGGCGATGATCAAATGCTTGCGTCTCAGCAGAATGTTGATCAAATCGATCGCTTGCAAACTAGTTTCTAGCTGAGGCAAATTGCTAGACGCCGGACTTTGGTTTGTCACTGCTTTAGTCATCTCTCTCGCGAACCGTACAGATAATTGACTGGTTTCTTCTCAGGTCATGCTTTCTTGCAATCTGATCAGGCCGCAATTGCTTGTCAACGATGACTATTGATATCGCAGACCATCTGTTCAAGGTGAATGCGATTAATCGTTGCGACCGGACTACGCCCTAAAATTGCCAAGTTCACACGGCAGATTAGCGATCAGTACGCTCCCTCGCAGCAGACTACAGTCTTAACGGTACGTATTAGAATGTAGATATCAAGCCATGGCGACCAGTTGCGAACGTAATACTCGTCCAGCAGCAAACGCTCCTCGTAGGAGGTATTATTTCGACCCGAGACCTGCCAGAGGCCTGTGATGCCCGGCTGCACCCGGACATAATCCTGAAAAGCCCCCCCATACTTCGCGATTTCTTCCCGCACGATCGGACGTGGACCTACCAGGCTCATTTCACCCGTAAGCACGTTCCACAATTGCGGAAGCTCATCTAAGCTTGATTTCCTGAGGAATCGACCAATCCACGTGATCCTCGGATCGTTTTTCAATTTGTGATTACGCTCCCATTCCTCGGTCAGTTCAGGATGCTCTGCCAAGTAGTCAGCTAAGACCTCTTGGGCGTTGGTCACCATGGAGCGGAACTTCCATGTCCGAATGGGCTCTCCCCACCATCCAACTCGCTGGTGACTGAAAAGAATCGGCCCCCGACTGGACATTTTTACCAAAAGTCCAATCGCCAAAAACAAGGGAGAAAGCAGTACTATCCCGGGTACCACGATTGCCAAATCGAGCAGCCGCTTCTGCAGCCTTGCCGACGGGTGCAGCAAGGCTTCTTGCACCCAGACTCCATTTGCCAGACCCAAACTAGCCACCGAGTTTGCCAACCGGGAATCACCTCGGGTAGAAATCCACAGGACTTCAGGGAAGAACTGGCCAGCCGCTACAAGGCTTGCCTGCGATGCAAGCTCATTCCCATCAACGATGCATAAGCAGTAAACGCTGTTTGCTTGGGCTTCCAGCTGTAAATCATCCTCAGTTCCCAAATAAGGCACGTGTCTCTCAAATTCGAGTTCTGCGGCTTCATCTAGGAAATCCAAATTATCTTGGGGCTCGTTTGAATGGAGAGGAGCAAATCGGCCGGCAACCACAAGGCCGGACCAGCCAAGTCGTTCGATTTCTCTGCTGGCCTTGATCACACTCTGGCGTTCGCCAAAGAAATAGAACGGAACGCCAATCCTGAAAAGACGCATCGATGCTTTGGCGACACCTCGCAGCAAAGGCAACAGCAACAATAACAAGAGAAAGGACCACAAAGCGAGCATACACTGCAAGGACAGTGGGCCCAAAGCAAACGCCGTAGCCGCGCCTATCGCCATCAGAGTCGTTACCGACGCGCCGAAGAGCCGTCGCAGCTCAGTCGCCGGATGAACCCCGAGCCCAGGATAGAGACCCCTTGCCCAACAACAAAGCAAGAAAGTTGGCGTGGAGGCCATTACCAATAGGGGAAAGTGAGAGACCTCCCTCCCAGCAAAAACAAAAGCCGAATACGCGAGCCAAAACGCAATCTGAACTGCCGCACCATCCGCGATTGCCAATGGAAGACTTACGCGCACCAACTGAAATGGATGGGTTAGAGAGAGTTCTCGCTCCAAGACCTTTCGATGCTGCAGATCCGATTGGCTGGGGCGAACTCCGGGAAAGCTGCGTTGTTCACCCCGCGAAACTCTGTCCAGACGCGGTTCCTTGAGTAGTCCGGGCATAGTAGAAGCATCCATGGTGAAAGTCTCGATTCGGGACAGTTCCATGGTAATTATCAGCGAATATTGGTCAAATCTTCGCTTTCGAGTCGCTACAGGTACGACACCGGCCGCTGATCGTCCTTTGCATGCCGATTAGCGACAGCAATCCCGTCGCTACTGCAGCTCGACCAAGCCCAAGGGAACAAGACCACGCCAAAAAAATCTTCGAAGAATCTCACTTTCGCCACTGGCTGAGGAGTTGGGCAAGCTAGCCAGGTGCATTCAGGCCCTAATCTAAGAGGACTTGCCTCTGTGAAACGAAAGTTGCGCGGCTCTATGCCCCCTCTCTGGACGGGAACCAACAAGATCAATTCCGAATGGAGACCAGTCAAATTGGTTGCCCGTCAAAGACGGTCGCAGGAGAATACCTACGACCATCCTGGACACGTTTACAGATGCCGCATGATTCGTATCAAATAGATGCACCAGATCTTCGCGGCTCAAATTGCCTGATGCGTTGCAGTTATGGGGCAGGAGAACGGCTAATTGTTGTTGAAGATCCAATTGAAGTTGAACAGGTTCAGCGCCGCATTGGATAGCATTTCACCCGGCTTATAGTAGACCATGATGTAGTCACCGGCCATAATCCGCAGCCGCTCTCTGGCGTTTACTTTTGCTTCGGTCATGTCTACACGTATCTGTATTTGCTGGCCATTGGGTAACTTTCTGAGAACAATCACTCGCGTCGGTGGAATGATGTTCCCAACGCCGGCACCGGCCCTTAACACCGCCACAGACGCAGTCGCCCCCAGCCCCCCTACACTGCCCTCTGCCAAAGCAATTGCCTCTAGCACGTCAATGTCTTCATCTCGCGGCATTGGAATTTGCCGCCCGGGAAGGAGCCCGCCGGTATAGAAGTACTCGTCCCTTCGCTGCTCGATGTAGATAACGTCACCGTCTGAGAGCCGCACATCTTGAGAAGTAAACGGTATCGGCTCCTCGGGACACAGCTTGAGTGGGATCCGCAAAGCTTCGACATGCTCAGCTACCTGCATCACCGCTTCCGAAGGTGCTTCCCCATTTTCCACCAATTGCGAGATTTGGTCCTTTTCGTCGTCGTTTAAAGAACCTCTTCGCAGGACCCAGACTTCGTTATACGCATCTAGTCCCGGAAGTCCTCCAGTGATTGCCAGTGCATGCAGCACGTCACTTTCGTATACGGGCAAATCCACCACAGCCGCGCTACCTCGCTTGTGAAGCATCGCTTCGCCTCGTCGGACTAAATTGGCTGAAGTAGCGGAAGCGTCCTCGCGAAGAACCAGGATTCGATTCACACGACTTCGCAAAAGAGTAACATTGACCTGATCGTTACCTTCGTTCACGAGCTGTTCGGCAACGTAGACAGACCGAATACGTTCGGCTGCTTCGGAAAGCGTCAATCCAGCTACATCAATCTGCGGCGCTAAAGGCAATTGGATTGCACCGTTGGTTTGAACCTGGATTGGAAGTCCAAAATTGGGCGAGTTGACTGACCCCTTGGGAGGATAGTATTCTCGCGCCAAAGTAGCCTGCCCGGAAATAATTGGGGGTGGGGCACTCGGATCCGCTGGAATCACACCCTGGACGGTAATTGCCAGCATGTCTCCCGGTCCAACACGATGTTCTTGTACTTTTGAGCCCAACATAGTGAAGTTAATTGGATTCAAATTGCACTTGCTGGGTGCTTCGAACTGCTGCGGTAATCGATAAGCCGGAATGGCATTCTTCGCAAAGGTAATGCAGCCACCGCAGCAGGCGACAACAGCGCTCAGCCAGAGTGCACACAGCAGTTGGATACGGCTGAATTTCTTTTGAGTTGACGAATCCATGCTAAGACCTTCCCTAGTCTAGTGGCCTGGTTCCTTGAATTTTTGATTCCGCCCCCAGGGACGGCGCGATTGATTCTCTCGCTAATTTTGAAACAGCTTCGGATCTGCGGGGCCGTACATTCCGTTTTGTACCGCACCGAAACCGCCGATCAAGCCAATCTCGATCGGCTCATGAAGACTGCCCTGGGCGGGTAACTTGCGCGGAAATCGAGGTAGCTCGAATCCAAGCGATTGGGATTCCATTACCGATTCTGCTGGCCCCAATTGGGTTTCGGAATCCGAAAAGCCCGGTAGTTCCGAAGAACCTGCTTCGACCAGCGGAGATCCTGGAAAACAATTGCATGGATCCAGAGATTGGCACATGCCACATGCGGTTCGATTAATTACAGGAGCCTGTGCACTTACCGGAACTTCATTGAAATAGCGGTAGCCATCAGCCGAAGCCGCGGCAATGCCCTCCTGGTAGCCACGGAACCAATCCTGAACCACTTTTTGTCCTTCGCAGCTTTGATAGTGCGCCGACCAATACTTAGGTGGCGCAACTGGGGGAACCCGACAGTCGCGTCCGATCGCTGTCTCGAAGTAGCCCGCTTTAAAACCGGCATGAAAGTCACAGCCCAAACAACGCCGCTGTTCGGGCGTGTACCGCGTTGTGTAGCTGACAGCCGCTCGATGCTTTTGGGTAAACTTGTACTTCCAGTCCTGATCCGTGGCGCAGGTCACGCAACCACCCAGCAAAAGACTGAGAAAACTCAGGTAGAGGGCGTGCTTGGGTGCCATGGGAGCACCTTTCTTTTTTCGTCATCCGTAACGTTAAAGAGAACAACCAACGCAAATCAGTTGCCGCCGAATCCATCCGGCTGTTCAGGACATGCCATCGACAACGCGGGATCGCTGCAAGCAAAGAAATTGAATCGCGCGACAGGAACGTAAGACAAGGTACGAGCGATATCTCCGTTGCTTCTTGACTAGCCCGCGTTTTGCGCACCTGATCGGGGCGGCGAAGCGCACTTACCGGCATAATCCAACCGCTGACAAAGCAAAACGCACTGTTCCCCAGGCAGCCTCAACCTCCAGAAGCGAACCCCGCAATGGACGGTCCCCCCTTCAGCCGTGCCAGCAGCGGCTGGCGAAAGAGCTTATTCCAGCGAATTCGGTTCATTCAAATCGCGAGCGACAACCACCCCCCACAAGAGCAATTTGGTTTTCGCGGGGTCTTGCGTGGATTCCCACCATCGGCAGGGAGAGAGGTGCATCCAGAACTACCATCCTTACAAACACCCCTCATTTTAACTACTCGATACAAGTTAGGGAACTTTTGTGGGGTGTCGCTCCTCAAAGAAACCGCGGCGATCTAGAGCTCAACCTAGAGTTAAGGACACTGATTCCTCCTTTGTTTTAGGATGCGCGTACTCGCTACATCGCGAAACACGAGCTTCCAAGGTCCGTTTTTGCCGGAATTACGCAAGATATGGGCTGTAGGGAGTGTGTGCTTCGTGTGGATTGATCGCAAATACCGGTGTTCGTTGAATTTGCATGTGTCCCGATTACAATCCAAATTCGCAGCATTTTATTTACCCATAACACCCAAACCCCCGATTTTCACCAATCCTTCGCCTATGGTTTGGCAGTGAAGGAGCGGAAGGCTCTGCATCTGGCTCATCTGATTGTGGGATTAGGGTCTGGTACCTGGTTACCTATCACGCTGACATTCAGCTCTCCGTCAAGAGGTTTTTCATGGCCACAAGTGGTTTAACCAAATCGCGTAACCTGCTGGCTCGCAAACGCTTACAACGCCAAAGCGTGCGCCGGGTACTGCTTGAGTCGCTTGAAGCGCGACAGCTGCTAGCAGTCGGGCCCCAATTATTGGGAATTCAACCCAATACCAGCGATCTGCTGAGCAATGGGGAAATACTCAATATCTCTCCGCGCGAGCTCGTATTTCGATTTGACGATAACGAGGGCATTGACCCGGCCACGCTGGATGGAATCCGTATCGTTCGCAGCGGCGACGATGGCGTTTTCGAGCGGGCTTCGGCCGCTACCGATTTCGGCACGGGTGGCCAGACTCTGGTGGAGTTTTATGCGCGGGAGCCAGGTGAGACTGGCAACGGGATTCGGATTGAGTTCACCTCGCGAGCCCACAATCAGGGACGGGCGCCCATTATTACGGTCAATGACCGCACCATCCGGGTCGAATTGAATTCGAATCCGGTGCAGGAGACGCGGGTCGAAGATCTGCTACAAGCGTTTGATCCGCAAGTGCAGAGCCCAGCCACGTCTCTCGCCTATGCGCTCCGCTTACGGGGTTCCCAGCTCATCGGAATTGGCAATTCCGCCCCCCGGACGTTAGTGCTTGATGGAGCCAATGCGGCCAAAGCGTCAACGAACTTCAACATTAGCAACACGCTGGAAGTTCGCTTCACGGCCAAAGACAGCGGCAACGCTGGAATAGGGATCCAGATCAACGTTACCGCGCGAGATCGTGGTGGTGCCGGCAACCCGATTGTCTCGGTCAACAACAAAGTCATCAACGTCGAGATCAACAGCAACTCACGCTTCCCGACCACCGTACAGGAGTTCATCGACGCCATCAACGCGAGCGACTCTGCATCCTCGTCGCTGGTCGAAGCCAAGCTGGTCAGTGGCGTCGGTGCTACACGTCTGGGCAGTTCTCCGGTCACCTACTCCCCCATCGAATTGGGTGGCGTTTCGGATATCGAAATCGTACCGGCTTACGCTGGCCTGGGCGACACGGACCGCGAGGTCATTTTGCGCTTTGCGGAGGCTCTGCCCGACGACCGCTATCGCATCGAGATTTTGGGCCAGGGCTCACGTACTCTTCGCAATTTGAGTGGCGAGGCATTCAATAATGGTCGCTCCCAAGCGGTTAACTTCGAGCTGGATTTGGGAGCACAAATCAAATCGGTTGTTCCGCAGCCCGTCATACGCAATGCGGGCGGACAATTGGTTCAGCAGCGAAACAAGATCGAAGTCTATTTCAACGATGATGATCTGATCGACGTGAACTCGATCGTGTCCGTCAATGGCATTCCCATCAGCGAGCTTCGTCAACTCCGCGACCCGCTTTTCTTCGACACGAGCGATGCAATCACTTTTGCATCAGGCAGTGGAAACCGCTCGGTTCTAGAACCCGAGTATTTCCAGCTCTTCCACACAGCAGATTCGCTAACCAATGCGGACGATGTGCGCATTCTGCCTGCTTCCGTGCGCTATTTCCCGAGTACCGATCGAGTCTCGCTGACCTTCAATCGCAACTTGGATCAGCTGATTGATCCCGGTTCTGGTAATCCTCTGCCTATCTCCAAGCTGCGTTTGCGAATCGGCAACAATGAGGAGCCATCGCAAGCACCCGCGACCTTCGATGGCAAGTCTGTCGATCCAGCCGATACGTTTGATGATGCCCAGGACCTGAGCAGCGTCTGGACTCCGGGAGCGGGAGGCACGCAATCGATTGTCATCGATGCGGAAATCGACAATCCCACTCCGCTACTGCTGGACTTCCCGGGGGACAGCGCCGAGCCAGGCAATCGCACCAATCGATTCCAAGACAATCTCCGCCTGGGAGCGGATACGGTCGATGGCACGAGCGTTATTAACTACAACTTCCAGACCAATCTAGGTGTATTCAGCAACACCAACTTGGTGAATGCGATCACCGAACAACAAAAGCAGCGTGTACGAGAAATACTCTCGATTTACGAGCAGTACCTGGGCGTACGCTTTGTTGAGACAGAAAGTCTAGGGCTAACGGTTGCCGTGGGCGACATGCGTGCCATTGTTCCTTTTGAGGATGTAGTAGGCAGCGGCGTACCGGGCGTAGTGGAATTCAATGGTCCGGGTGGAACCTACTACGAAGCCGGCACACTGATTAGCAACGGCCAGTTGGGCACCGTTCTCGATTTGCAGGACTTTAGCGATTCGTCTCTCAGCGAATTCGGTGGGCCATTCCAACGCGCTGCGATGCAAGCAGTGGGTCGCCTGCTGGGTCTCGGGCTGGCCGATGAAGCAGGCAGATTGACGATTCAGTCTTTTGAAGCTGCCTTTGCGCCCGGAGTCGGTACGGAAATCATCCTGCCCGGCGATGCCGATATCGTGCATGGTCAGTTTTTATACCGTCCCGATAGCAAAGATATCGATCTCTATCAATTCGCGTTACCGGTCGACGGACGCATTTCGATCGAAGCGTTTGCTGAGCGGATGAACACAGCCAGCTTGCTGGATGCACAAATTCGCCTTTACCAGCAGGACAGCGATGGGGCTTGGCACGAGATCGCATCCAACGATGATTACTACAGCTCCGATTCGTACTTGGAACTCGATCTCGAACAAGGCAACTACATTGTCGGCGTTAGCGCCAGCGGAAATCGCAATTACGACCCAACGATTTCAGACACCGGAATCGGCGGTCGCTCGGAAGGAGATTACCAGCTTCGGCTTGATTTTCAGCCGCCTGCGGAAGGCTTACTGCGTGACGGGACGGGCGTACCGATCGACGGAAATGCCGACGGTTCTCCGGAAGGAGTGTTCAACTTTTGGTTCCTGCCCGCAGGCCCCGGCAACACCAAGTTTGTAGACAAGGCTGCGGCGGCCGGCGGTAATGGAAGCTTGGCCACACCCTACCAGAAAATCGCCGACGCTTTGCGGGCTGCCAAGCCGGGCGACGTGGTGCGGATCGTTGGCAATGGTGGAGCGGATGGTCAGCTGGCGACAACCAATGACAACTTGGCTTACGAAATTGGCTTCAACAGCTTGGGGCGTCCTCTGCCAGATGGCGCTACCCTCGATGTCCCCGCCGGTGTTTCGGTCATGATTGATTCGGGGGCCATTCTTAAGATGCGCCGCTCGCGGGTGGGTGTGGGCAGTACGTCCGTGAATGTTGATCGCAGCGGAGGCAGCCTGCTGGTTTTGGGTACGCCAGCTTTGGTTGATAACAGTGGCAATCCGGTACTGGACGCTGTCGGCGCCACGGTCCCGGGTAGCGTTTACTTCACCAGCTTGAATGATTCCCAGCTCGGTGCACCTTCGAGTTCCAATGTCACGGGAGCATCCGCTGTTTCCGGAGATTGGGGTGGAATCGACTTTAGAAGCAAAGTCGATAATTCTCTGCCAGGCCGCAAGAGCCAAGAAGAGTTGGGACAGTTTCTGAATTGGGTCAGCAATGCCGATGTCCGCTACGGCGGTGGTCAAGTAGTGGTCGATGGAGTACTGCAATCGGTTTCATCCATCCAGATGATCGACGCGCGTCCGAGCATCAACAACAGCACCATCAGCCGCGGTTCCGGGGCGGCATTGAGCGCGACGCCCGATAGCTTTCTGGAATCCAATTTCCATTCTCCCGCCGAGCAAGAGGGCTTGTCATTCACGGTCGACTATGACCGCGTTGGCCCTGATTTGAACTCTAACCGCGTGGTAAACAACGCTATCAACGGCATTCAGATTCGGGTGCAATCGCCATCGGACACCGAGGTTAAGATGACGGTTCCCGGGCGATTCGATGACGCTGACATCGTGCACTACCTGGCCGAGAACTTGGTAGTTCAGGGCACGCCAGGTGGAGCCGTTCTGGCCAATGAAGGACCGGCCAGTACCGCCGTTCAACTGACTTTGCGAAGTGGCGGCAATTTGGCTCCTGGAGCGTACAACTATCGCTTGACGCGGGTGGATTCAAGTGGCGTGGAAAGTACGGCCTCCGAGCCAACGGCTACGATCTCCCGAACGAGTACGGGCTCGGTGGTGCTTTCCAATCTGCCGGCAAACATCAATCGTGTCTATCGCAGCACGGCTTCCGGACAAGGTCCCTACGAATTGGTGGGTGAATTCCAGAACGGATCCACCGTATTCATCGACACGGGTGTGAGTACAGGCATTTTCTTAAGCGAGAGCCTGGACGTGTATGACGCCCGACTCGATGCCCGACTGGCAGTCGATGCCGGGGTAGTGGTCAAGCTGAACGGGGCCCGCATCGACGTTGACTTCGGAGCCCAGTTGATCGCCGAAGGTGACGATGGTAATCCCGTCGTGTTCACCTCGCTGAATGACACCCGCTACGGGGCGGGCGGAACTTTCCAAACCGCCAACAACCCCAACGAATCTGCGGCCGAAGGCGATTGGGGCGGAATTTACGTGGGCCACACTTCTTCTGCCAGTCTCGATCATGCCGTAGTTTCCTACGGTGGAGGCACGACACGTATTGAGGGTGGTTTTGCGGACTTCAATCCTCTTGAAATCCACCAGGGAACCGTGCGTGTTGCGAATAGCCGTTTCGAATTCAACGCGGCTGGATCGCAGACTGCTACCGACCCTGATCGCGGCGGACGGGGCACAAACGACGAGGCTACCATCTTCGTTCGCGGTGCTCAGCCAATCCTGGCGAACAACATTGTTCAAGATAATTTGGGAGCCGCCTTTAGCATCAATGTCAGCGCCTTGAATTCCAACTTATTGGATGACTACGGGCGATCTACGGGAATGGGAGATCGCTTTGAGAGCATTGTTGGAAATCAAGGTCCTCTGGTGGCCCTGAACAAGCTGGACGATAACGACATCAACGGCCTGGTGGTGCGCGGCGGCGAGCTAACCACCGAAGGTGTGTGGGACGACACCGACATTGTCCACGTTGTTCTGGACGAAATCGTCATTCCAGATCATCAGCATTTCAGCGGGCTACGTCTGACCAGCGCCGACAACGAGAGCCTGGTTGTCAAGCTGTCGGGTGCCGATACCGGTCTGACCGCTACCGGCACCCCCTTGGACAACGATGATCGCATTGGTGGCTCCATCCAGGTGGTCGGCAATGATGCTCATCCGGTAATCATGACGTCGCTGGATGATTGCTCGGTCGGTGCTGGCTTCACGGTAACAGGCCAACATCAAGTAGATACGAATAACACCGGTTTTTGCACGGATCCCGATGCCTCCGTGGATTACGTCGACGTTCTGGTGGTCATGGATGAATCCGCGTCGATGGCCTTTGCACAGCAGTTCGCTGTAGGTTTCATCGCTGACCTGGATACGAACCTGCAGGCAGCAGGCATCGGCAATTCGTCTGCCGGCACCAACCTCTTCGGTTTGGTAGGTTTCGGTAGCGCGACCCAAGCACCGCGAGCGATTCCGGTGGGTGCGGGCGGAGAGTTGTGGGGTACCTCCGTCGAGTATGCCACGGCGTCTGGCAATCTTCTGGACAACGGGGCTGTTGAAGATGGTTACCAAGCCATCCATTTTGCCCTGGACAACTATGATTTCCGGGAGGATGCAGAGAAGTTCATTATCTTGGTTACTAACGAGGATCGCGATGTCGTCGATGCTTCGCTGACCTATGCCAACACCTTGGCGCGATTGGAGGCTGAAGGTGTGACGTTGGAGGGTATCATATCGGCCGCCTTCGTTGACGAGCAAGGTTTCTTGGCTTTGGCCTTGGATTCTCAATTCAATGCCTACTCCGCAGATGGCAATGGTGGATTCACGGTATCGCCCAACGGCGATGTGCTGTTTGGCTCCGGAACAACGATCACCGATTACGTCGATATGATCTTCGAAACGCGAGGTATTGCCGGCGACATCAATCAGATTGCTGCGGGCGGACTAACCGCCGAGAGCTTTGGAAATGCTGTAATCAGTTCAATCGTGGTCCAGGCTGGCGGTAATCCGGCTGCAGCTGGCGATTGGCGAAGCGTGCTGCTGGACACCTACAGCAACGATCGCAATGTGTCCATCGTGACTGAGACCGAGTCACCATTGTCCGACTCACCGTCGACCAACGAGACTCCAGACAATGCACAGTTCATCGGAGCTCTGGCACCACACGAATATGCGGGGGATGAGAACAACCGTCTCGGCTTCCAGCTGGAAGGCCAACTCTCGCGCCCTGGCGATGTCGACGTGTACAGCTTCCGAGCCCAAGCTGGCACGGAGGTCTGGCTCGATATTGATCGCACCAACAACTCGCTCGATACGGTTGTAGAACTTGTTGACGCGGACGGGCGGACTCTTGCCCTATCCGATAGTTCCTTGCTGGAAGAAGCCGATCCAAGTCTGCTATTTGCGGCAACCGACATGCCACCTCAGGCGGTCAATCCGCTTCGCAAGAGCGATCCTGACTTCTACTACGAAAGCGCTCTGGGTGTACCGAAGGACCTGTACAGCACCAATCCGTTCGATGCTGGCATGCGAGTTCGCCTACCCGGCAGTCCTGGTGCCACAAATCTGTATCACGTTCGCGTTCGAAGCAGCAATCGTAAGGCGGGCGACCCACTTTCCCAGCTTTTGGATCCGTCTCTGCTGGACGCTGGTTTAACCAAGGGCAGGTATCAGCTTCAGATTCGTCTGAGTGAGGTGGACGAAGTCCCAGGTTCCGGCGTCAGCTACGCGGAAATTCGTTTTGGAACCAACGGTGTCGAGCTGGTTGGCGTTCCAGGAAACTCTCCACTGACCGGTGAAAACGGAGAAATCGAGAGTCTACCTAACGGCCCGCGCAACGACACGCTGGCCAATGCTCAGGTGTTGGGCAATCTGCTTTCGACGAATCGCCAAGCGATCAGCGTCTCTGGTTCTCTGGATAGCTTCACCGATGTGGATTGGTACTCCTTCGACATTCAGTACGAGCGCATTACGCCGACAGCACTGCGTGAGTATTTCGCAACGGTGATCGATGTCGACTACGCGGACGGCATCGGCCGACCCGATACATCGATTTACGTATTCAATGCCAGTGGCGACTTGATTCTGAGTGGCCTGAGCAGCAATATCCTGGATGATCAGGCTAGCCCTGCGGGCGGCGCGGACACATCGAATCTATTGGGTGGCTCGGCAGGAAATCTCGATCCGTTTATTGGATCGTACGAGCTGCCCGCCGGCCAATATTTCCTGGCGATCACCAACAGCAACTTGGTCCCAGCCGTAATGGCAACCTACACCGATCCCAACTTCGCTGACTTCGACATGCGATTGCAGCCGATCGAAGGAGTGGAGCTGATCGCAGAGGACCATATCAGCTTCCAGGGAGGTTCCACGGCGCTGCCGCCAAGAACTCCGATTTTGTTCCCTCAGCAATCGCTGCTGGACTTCACCTTGAATGACATCACGCTCTACGTCAGTCGCGATGTCGGCCAAGAGCAGACCAACCTATATATCGTTAACCCATTCACGGGAGAGGTCCGCAACCAGGTCGGCCGCGGCGGATTCGACGTCCAGGACATCGACTTCCGTCCTAATGGCAACTTGCGGGCTTTTGATCGGGTCATCGAAACGAATATCGGAGGCAACGTCGACCGCGATGACCTGATGGACTACATCGACATCGACTGGGGAACGGGGGCATTCACCGATATCGGCGATCTTGGATTGGACACCACTTATCTCGATGTGACTGCCAACCCACCGGCGGCCGCAGATGCGGATGATGGCTTTAACGTAGAGGCGATTACCTTTACCACTTTCGGTGGTCAGGAACGCGGCTTCATCATCGGCAATCGCCCGACGCCTCCTGGTGAGATCCCGTCCTACTCAGCAACCCGTTTCATCGACAGCAACAATCCGGCTGGCTTCCCTGGCTTCACTCGGCCTAACATCACCAATTTTACCAACGTCATTTACGAGTTTGATGAGAACACGGGTGTAGCCACCAGTGCTCCGGCAAACGATAAGCAAAACGCAGCGATTGCTTCCGGCGCTGGAACCGCAGTGCGTGAGCGTGGCCGTATCGAAACGTTTACTTTGGATGGTATCGGCAATATCGTCAGCGAGTCCAATCGACTGGCAGCCCGCGAAGTCACGTCGGGCTCGATCGCGACGGGACCGAACTTCATCATTAGCGATGGCGATCGATTCGTAGTACGCGACGGCGGCAATATTCCCACCACCTTCGAATTTAACCTCGGGCCCGAAGTGCTGGTCGATTACGATCCGGCATCAAACAACTCCATTCGAGACGGCCTACAATTTGATCTGGACGGCACGCTATTCGAGTTTGACACGGGTTCGATTATCGTTGTTGACGCATTTTCCGGAGCGCAGCTTGCGGATGGCTCCACCGTTCGCATCGTGAATGCTGGTGGAGTTGTCACCATCTTCGAATTCGACAACAACTCACAGGTTCAGAGCGGCAACATTGCCGTGCCCTACACCACGACTTCCTCGCAGGCTTCCCTGGTAACCGCGTTGGTCGATGCGATCAATGCTCAGAGCAGCTTCGGCGTGCGAGCTGAGTTTGTGTCTGGCAGCAATCGCATTTCGCTGATCAATGCTTCCACTACGCAGCCAGTGCAAGTTACTGGGCTGGGCTTGTCGGTTGACGGCGGCGTGGGAGTCACTCCTGGGGCCGTCCGCATTGCCGTTTCCGAAGCGGCTTCGTTAAATGCCTTCGTTACGGCGATCGCTAGAAGTGTCCCCAGTTCGGTAACCGTCGGCTTTGAAGCGGGACGGATGAACTTTAATGGGGCAACCAGCGGGTCATTCACGGACCTGGAGATCGCGGGAATCTTCACCGATATTGGCAGCAGCGGCAATGTTTCCGCCGGAAGCATTCCGGTAGAAGTTCTGGCCAGTGACTCGGCTGAAACCGTTGCACAGCGGATCGCGCAGGCGATTAACGACGCGGGTATCCCTGCCCTTTCCGCCAGCGCGAATGGAATCGAGGTCAACCTGGTTGGAGTGGTGGTTTCCAATCAAGGACCTTTGGCTCAGATCGGAATAGCACCCGGTGGTATCGTGACCGGAGCAGCCGTAATTGGCACGACGATGTTCGCAGTCAGCGACGCGGGCGGACTATATCGAGTCGAAAATCCAACAGCGATTTCTCAAGGAAACGTTGGGACTTATGTTGAAACCTCTTACGATTTGATCGGCATTCCTTTTTCCGGCTTGGTCGAAGGGCCGGTTCACATGCAGAACGGTCGCTTCTCGCAACTGCTATTCGGCATCGATGAACTGGGCCGCATCCATGCATTCAACCAATTGGGGCAGCTGCAACCTGTATTCGCGAACGGTGCCACCAGTGTCAGCACAGGCCTGGTTGGCGCCAACGGATTGTCGATGCCATCACTGGACTTCAACCTGTGGCACGTGGATGGTCAGCGAGGCAATGACCCTGGACACGGGCTCCCCGATACGCCCAACGATAGCCGCGTTAATACCAATGGCGGTCAAAGCCTGTACTTTGGCTTCAACAACCCGGGCGCGAACGGTGTTCCTGACTTATCGGGTGCCAACTCCACAGGACTGGCTGACACCTACAACTTCCCCGGCGGTGCAGCCGGTGTGCTGGAAAGTGCTCCGTTCAGCCTGGCTGGAATTGCTGCCAGCGACCAGCCTACTCTGTATTTCAGCTACTTCTTCGAGACGGAAACGGCCGACTCGGATCTGCCGACCGGCAACAATGCCGATGACTACATGCGAGATTCTCTCAGAGTTTACGCAGCCGGTCCTGATGGCGAATACATTCTGCTGGCGACCAACAATGACCCAGCACAGGGAGGATCGAATTCAGGCTTCTTCGACGACGAATTCGATCCTGCTTTGACTGGAAACCCTGACGTTCAGCCTCTATTCGATAACAATGCCAACTGGCGTCAGGCCAGAATTCCGCTCGATCTGTTCGCCGGTCAAGAAGATGTCCGTTTGCGAATTGAATTCTCCACTCACGGCAGCTTCGGCTATGGATTGGAAGGCGGTCGTGGGCCTGAGATTCGTACGATTGCCGGTGCGGAACTGGCAGACGGAGAAACTCTGATTGTCAATGGAACCACGTTCGAGATCGAATTGGGTGCGACATTGGCGCTGCCGGGTGGGCCTGCGATCAACAATGGCGACAATGTGTTGATCGATGGAACTCGTTACGTGTTTACTGACGGTTCCCTGCCGGTCATTTCTCCCGATGTAGCAGTGCCCTATGATGCGTCGATGAGTGCCAATGAGATTGCTCAGGCACTCCGCACAGCCATACTGACCTCCCCCAACTCTCCGCCTGTGTTTGCGGGTTTCAGCTTTACTAACGAGAGCAACGACACATTGCCCACGGCAGAACTCCCAGGCGTGACCGGGGATAGCGTGCGGATTGTTGGAAGCGGAGAGATTGGTGATAACGCGGTATTGGTTGACGCTGGAGAAGATGTCGATCTCATTCGCGTCGACCTACAGCGGGGCGCCGTCGTTACCGTGGATATCGACGCTGTTGTCAATGGCAGCACGCTAGATAGTTTCCTACGCGTGTTTGACGTTGCCGGCACTCCTCTGCGGGATGCATTCGGCAATTTGATTGAAAACGACAATGACGGCATCACCTCCGATAGCCGGCTGACTTTCACCGCGCCCAGTGACGGCATCTACTACATTGGCATCTCCGGTGCGGGCAACCAGGCCTATAGTCCAGCTGTTCTCAACACGGCGACCACCGGTAGCACGGGGAACTACGAAGTCACAATCGACGTAGATCGCTTGCTAGATCCCATCGTGGCTGACAATCGTTTGCAGCTCGCCGGAGCCAGCGATGTACGCGTTTCCAACAGCGCCGCATTTGCTCTGCAAGGTTCAGCCGGAACTGATGGTGTTCCGGTTCTAGTCGAGCTTGGAATGTCTGCGGCGGAAGTTGCGGACGCCTTGGCGGACAGTCTGGCGGGAATCTTTGGCAACGGCGTTGCTGGCGCGTATCCTGTCCGCGGGAACGTTGTTGATCTGACAGGCTTGGTGAACTACAGCAGCATCGATTTCATCACGGGTTTGCCTACGCCTTCGGCATTTGATTTGGATCCCGGACCATTTGGAGCAACGACGAACTTCGTGGGCGATGCGTTCGGTGCCTTCAACACCAGCACTAATTTCGACGGAACCACCAACAACGCCCGGCCTGGTGCTCTGGGAGCACAAAACAACGATTTTGAAGGCGTCTACCTGGATGACTTCATCATTGGGGTGGCAGGACGCGGCGAGATGGTTTTGCGTGCTTCTGGCGGCAACACCAATTTCATCCAGGATCCTCAGCAAGACATTACCAATCCGAGCCAGCCTAACTTGGAGATTCTGGTCGGCGAATACCAATTTGAGATTCGCGGCGGTGACGAATATGGAATCCCGACTCTGGACGGATTCCCGGATACATTCCTGGTAACTGAGAGTTTCGCGTTCGATCAGC
>JANSWS010000097.1 GCA_024743355.1 bacterium | reverse complement strand
GCTCGATGGGTGGTGTGTGCGAGCCTGATGATCCAGCTTTTTTCCGCACGACTTCCCCATTGCGTTTACTTCGATGCTTTCCCACAGTACCTCTGAAGGTCAGATTTGCCTGCCTTTTGGCTACGATACAACTTGGCGCATTCATAGTGACCAGCGAATTGCTAGCTTTCTGGACTCCGCATGCGAAAGCGACTGCAATCTCGATCTGGCCATACCGGATGCTCTGAGCGGCCCCATACAGTTCCCCTCCTTGGACCAGGCCATTGTGCCTGGAGACCAGGTGGTCTTTCCAGTAGATCCATCGCTACCGGCCTTGCTGGAGGTCGTTCCTCGCGTGCTGGAGTGGTTCGCTGCCAGAGGCACATCTCCCGAGAACATGTGTGTGGTCGTCGCAGACAACCAATCCCAGGCTGCCGATCGACTCTCCGCGGCAATGGCGGATCGCAAGCTGGGTGGTGTAAGAGTTGAACTGCACGATCCCGATGATCAAAACCATGTAGCCTATGTTGCCGCCAACAGTGACGCGGAACCCATCTACATGAATCGCACGTTGGTTGACGCGGATGTTGCCATCCCTGTTACCTGCTGTCGCCCGGCCACAGCCTTGGACTATTTGGGAGCTTACGGCATTTACCCGTTGCTATCCGATCGTTCGACCCGCGGTGCCTTCTATCGTCTATCGAAACTAGACGATCCCAACGCACATAGCCGATTGACATCCTGGGCAGATCAGGCGGCCAGGTGGGCGGGCTTTATGGTCGAGATTCAAGTCGTGCCGGCGGGCAAAGATCGCGTTGCCGCGGTATTGAGCGGGTTGACGGAGCCGCTGGAGGAAGCCTCACGGGAGCTCATGTCTAAGATCTGGTCCACTCGCACGCCCCCTGCGGATTTGACCATTGCCTTGCTGGACGGCGAAGCCTATCAGAATTGGTTGGGGATTGCCCGTGCATTGCATTCAGCAAATCGCTGCACGCATCACCGCGGAGCCATTGTTTTGTGCACACAGGCGCGAGAGAGCTTGGGACGATCGCTCGGTCGCTTGCGGAATTCACAGTCAACATCGAGCGGCCTGGCGGAAAAGATTTCGCGCGATGTAACCGACGATGCCATAGCCGCCTCATTGGTGCATCAGACTACTATGGATAAGCATGTTTACTTAGTCTCCAACATGCAATCACCCACGATTGAGAGTTTGGGGATGGGAGTGATCGAGCGCGAGCAAGAATTACAGCATCTGGTCGATCAATTCGATTCGACGTTGATTCTTGGTTCGGTGCAGCATCGTCTGATTGAGCTCTGCTAGATACGCGGCAGGCGGTGGAGCTAGCAGAACGTCAGCTTTAGGAATGTGGGGAATCGCCAGAATCATTCGTCCAAACCCGTTCGTCCAGAGCGGGATGTGTCGCCTGTCTGCCCGGCCGCTGGCAAAAGTTCTGACCGATCTCGATCAGTCCCGCGGATTGCCATCGGTGCCCAGCGGCAGTTCTGGCCCTTGGTTGTTCGTCCTTGCAACCAGATTGGATGTTAGGCACCCCGCATGTAGGCAGCTTTTCCAAATTTCTGCCCGCCCAACGGTTCCGACCGCTAAAGTCTGCACGAGGTTTGAGAATTGACCGCCGATTCTCCAGCCTGTCCCCGAGAGGTTTGATTCAAGAGCGGCTTGCTTGACGACAATCACAAAATATTCGGTCCCAGTTCGTCTCTCAACGTTAGAATATATTGAATAACGATCCGAAAACAGAAGAGAACTAATGGTTTTCGGATAGGTTCTTTTCACAAGTGCCTTATCACAAGAGCTTAGTTCAGCGGCGGAGCAACCCCACTGCTGAGAACATCTGCGGATTCATAGAGGAACGGGTCGCTTGGTTTTTTCGGACGACTTCAGGCTGTCTAAGGGCTCTGCCATTGAGCGGCCGGAGAGTGGAGACTCGGATCCATTCGCCGCGCGTCGTCCTATTGCTTCCCCTCCGCCTCCGCCTCCACCACCCTCTCCGCCTGCCGCCTCGCAGCCGTTGGTTCCGCCCCCGCCAGTGTCAGCGCCGCAGAGCCGTCAGCCCCTGCCGACCGCGCCTCCTGCCGCGCGACAGCCTGCCGCTGCGGCGCCGGCGATGGAAAAGCCCAAGCTGACAGCGGCTCCACTTTCTCCGAATACGAAATCCAGCGGGGAGACCGAGCTGCCTAAGTCGTCCTCCGCTGCTCTACCAACTACGACGCGTGCTGGCTTTCGCTGGTGGCCAGGCAGACGGAGGCCCCCGGCCACAACAGCGGAACAACTTGCCCAACAACAACAGGAGAGGCGTCAGCTTCCCTCGTGGCTGGTCAGCTTCGTGGTGCATCTTGCCCTGTTATTGATATTGGCTCTGATTCCCATTCAAAACCTCGTGCGTGGGCCCCTGACACTGCTACTGGGCGAAGCCGTCGATAGTGGCGAGACGGAATTTGAGCTAGCCGGATTGGAAACCTCCGAGCTGGTATCGGAGCTTGAATTCAACGAAACGAACACAGTGGAATCCACCATCGATCCAACCGAGCGACTTCGGGAATTGGATTTGCCTGATCTACGGCCTGCGGACCCTACCATCTCGACGCCTGAACTGGCGATACAGAACATCCCTTTCGGGATCAAGAATGGTTTGACCGGGCGGAGTGGAGCGTTGAAAGAAGCTTTACTCGCCAAGTTTGGCGGTACAGCTGAGACAGAGGAGGCGGTCGAGCTTGGACTCCGATGGTTGGCTAAACAGCAGAAGAGCAATGGCAGTTGGAGCCTGGTTGGTCCTTACTCCAAAGGCGGCTCTTCCGAGAACACGACGGCTGCGACTGCCATGGCCATCAATGCATTCCTGGGCGCCGGCTACACGCACAAACAGGGGAAATACGCCGAGAACCTTAAACTTGGTTTAGCCTATCTCGTTCGCAGGCAGAACAGCGAAGGATTTTTCTCAACCAGAGAACCCTCGCGGCAACAAATGTATGCCCAGGCGTTAGCTTCCATCGCGGTTACTGAAGCTTACGGAATGTCCCAAGACGAAGAGCTCAGGATTGCGGCCCAGAAGGCCATTGGCTTCGCCGAATGGTCGCAGAGCGATCTTCGCGGCTGGCGTTACGAACCTCGACGCGAAGCGGATCTGTCGGTAACGGGTTGGTTTGTAATGGCCTTGGAGACGGGCAAGATGGCTGGTCTGGCCGTGGATGAAGACAAGTTGCAGGGTGTTAATTACTTTCTGGATAATGTCTCGCACGAACAAGACTCGCGTTATGCCTATACGGACTATGAGCCTCCCAGCTTAAGCATGACTGCCGAGGGTCTGTTATGTCGTATCTATCTGGGGTGGCCACGATCGCACCCGGCATTGCTGGCTGCCATCCACGACGACCTGCTCCCCAACAAACCGCGGAAGGACGAGCGGGAATACAGCGTCTACTATTGGTACTATGCAACTCAGGTACTGCATCACGTCGGTGGGGGCGTTTGGGACGAATGGAATGAAGCCATGCGAAAAGTGCTTCCAGCCATGCAGGTTAAGAAAGGCGACGAGGTGGGAAGCTGGGATCCCAGCAAAGACATGTTTGGAGCCTCAGGCGGCCGGCTTTATACAACGTGTCTGAATTTATATTGTTTAGAGGTTTACTACCGACATCTCTCACTCTACGACCTGCGTTAGCCAAGCTCTCTCTTAGCCCGTAGCTGGACATCCCCATGTGGAGTCCGATGTCGCTGCAACTCACCTGGCTTGCTCGGACTGTTGCAATCTCTCGGATTCATCGGTAGTAGAGTAGGCAGTTTTTTCACGCTTTCCCCTGACGTTCCATGAACTACCGAAGCACGCGACAAGTCGTTGACGACCTCCAGCGACATGGCAGGCTGATCCGGATTACGGACGAGGTCGACCCGCACTTGGAGCTGGCGGAAATCCACCGCCGGGTGTATCGAAATAGGGGCCCCGCGTTACTGTTTGAGAATGTACGCAATTGCCGCTTCCCCGTTGCTTCCAACTTGTTCGGCACGCTGGAGCGAGCCCGCTTCCTATTTCGAAAGACCTTTGAATCGGTGCGGCTGGCAGTTCGCTGGAAGACAGAACCCGCAGAGGCACTGAAGCAGCCATGGGAACTGTGGCGTGCACCGGGAGTCGCCCTACGCATGCGCCCCAAGGTGGTCCGCAAATGGAAAGCGTTGACCCAAAACTGTACTCTGAGCGAGTTGCCTCAGGTTGTCTGCTGGCCGAAAGATGGCGGAGCATTCGTCACGCTACCTCAGGTACTGAGCCAATCGCCTGTGCAAGCATCCCTGTCCGCAATCAATTTAGGCATGTATCGGGTACAGTTGTCGGGCAACGAGTATGAGGCTGACGAATGCGGACTGCACTACCAAATTCATCGCGGCATTGGAGTGCACCATGCACAGGCAATCGAAAGCGGAAAACCCTTTCCGGTAAACATCTCGGTGGGCGGTACACCAGCCATGACCGTGGGGGCTGTTATGCCCTTGCCCGAAGGCATGAGCGAGCTGATGTTTGCCGGCGCCTTGGCGGGTCATCGTATCCCATTGCATCTCCCCGCTGGCCTGGCCCCAGTTTATGCTGACGCCGACTTTTGTATTGTTGGTGAAGTGGACCCCACTGGCCTGAAGCCGGAAGGACCATTCGGCGATCATCTAGGCTATTACGCCCGCGTCCACGACTTCCCAGTCGTCAAAGTGAAGCGCGTCTATCATCGAGCCGACGCGATCTGGCCGATCACGGTTGTGGGTCGTCCTCCTCAGGAAGACACTACCTTCGGCGAGCTCATCCATGAGTTGACCGAACCCGTGATTCCGACCGTACTGCCTGGAGTTCGACAAGTTCACGCCGTCGACGCAGCCGGTGTGCATCCCTTGCTGTTGGCCGTGGGTAGTGAACGTTACACACCCTACCGAAAGCCAGATCGACCCCAAGAATTGTTGACCCAGGCCAACGCGATCCTCGGGCAAGGTCAATTGTCTTTGGCAAAGTATTTGTGGATTATCGATGGCAGTTGCGCTCAGGCCCCCGCGGCTGATAACATCGCGGGTTTCTTTCACTTCGCTTTGCAACGTGTCGACTGGCAACGCGATCTGCATTTTCAAACACGAACCACCATCGACACCCTGGATTACTCAGGGGACGGTTTGAACCAAGGCTCCAAACTCGTGATTGCGGCTTCCGGTCCTTCGATTCGCCAGCTGCCAACGACGATCCCCAATGGCCTCAAGCTGCCGGCGGAATGGTCGCACCCCCAGCTAGCTCTGCCGGGCGTATTGGTTGTGCAAGCCGCGGCCTATGTCGGTCCGGAATCGCGCAGACAGTTGGAACATGTCTGCGACGGGTTGGGAGGCCAGTCGGCTCTCAACGGCTTTCCATTGATCGTCGTTGTTGACGACAGTGATTTTTCCGCCCGCAACCTGGCGAACTTCTTGTGGGCCACCTTTACTCGCAGCCAACCGGCCACGGACGTCTACGGAATTGGCGCCTTTACACAAGACAAGCATTTCGGTTGCCAAGGCAGCCTGGTCATCGACGCCCGCAGTAAGCCGCATCACGCGCCCGGTCTGGTGGAGGATCCGGATGTTACCCGTCGCGTCGACGCCCGCGCCACCCGTGGCGACGCGCTTGCCAAGTATCTTTAAGACGCAGCTTTCTCCTAAAGGCCGGTTGTCATTTGGATTTTACTTGACCAGCTGCGGGGCGGGCGGCTTCCAATTTCCCTCGATGATCTGCCAGCCGGGCAAATAACAACGAACGACGTAATTCCAACCATCGGTGATCGGCAGGTAGTTGGAAGAAGATGGGTCGCCACCAAAGTGAATAGTTACCGAGCCATCCTGGTTAGACTCGGCGGTAACGCTGTTGAATGAGTAAGCGTTGAGATCGTTGGGCGTAAAGAAGCCGTCTTTGTTGTATACTGTCACCGACCAGAATGCTTCTACCGGTACATCCTTTGGCATCGTCAGCGTGTAGGCAGTCTTGCCGTCGTTCTTGGTCGGCGTAGTACTGAAATACATCGCGCCGCGCTTGGGGTTGCCTCCCCATCCGGCTGCAGAACCGAGCAGATGTTGGATCGGTTCCACTTCGCCGCGGCGTCCAAAGGCGGCGGAAAAATCGTCCAGCTTCATGGCCATAGCATTGAGTTGACGTCGCGTTTCGACGAGTGACTCCTGGTCCCAATCCGGGACAAGCAGTTCCCCGGAAGCTGCTTGCTCGACGCGAATCGCGTCTTGCAGTGCGTGGGCTTTCTGCATGTCCTGGGCGTTGTTCGGATCCGCGAAGGTACGAATGAGGACCATCGCGTAACGTGTCCCCACCGAGTCGATGCTCAACCTCACTTCGCCCGGACCATTTTTGAGCACTGGGTTATACTCGTCCTGGTCAATGACCAGCAGAGACTGGAATCTACCGCCTGAGTCTGGCATGACGATTTTTACGGGCGAAACCAAGTCATACACTCCAAAGGAATAGAGTGTATCGCGATTGCCACGGATCGTCGTTTGATCGATCACCGAATAGGGTTCTCGCATGTGCAACAGCCGGCCAATGCCTCCGGCTTTGGTCACATAGGCCTTGAATTGCCCGTCGGTTTCCGCGCGGGTGTAATTCAGCACGTTCACCAAATCTCCGGCGAACCCGACACTTGTCAACAAGCAAACTAAGAGTACAGATAGAAGGCGTGCGGAAGCCATGAGACTTTCCTGTGGTGATACGGGAGAAGAGAATTCAGAGAAGGCCAGTGCAGAAGTATAACCCACCAACGTGCTAGAATCACTTTGAACATCTAGAAAGCTTGATCGCGCAACGCGGCGGGCAAATTCGCCAGCTTTCTGTACGGCTGGTTGAGACCGAAAGTCGCAGCCATCGATTTCATCTGCTCCAACCTTTTGTGCTATAACGGGTTGGTATTCGCAACCAAAGCGATACCAAATGGAATTGCTCACTTAACCCGTTCTCTTCCCACCTAGACGAGCTTCCCCATAGGCAAGTGGCTAAAGTTGAATAAGCCTGACCTGCCTGTGATATATCCCTGAGGAACGGCACGCAGATCGCCGCTTCCGCAATCAAGCTCGAAGTCGACGTGGCAGAGTTCGCCTTCAATTCTGGCTCAACATGAAACGATTCGAACCCTTTATCTTGCTTGCATTTTCCTGCTGCTGGCTGAATTTTTCCCCCGCCCAGGACGCCGATTGGCAGGTTTACCTGGGAGGAAAGGATCGCGATCTCTACTCATCGCTAGCGCAGATCGATCGCGAGAACGTCTCGCAACTGAAAGTCGCCTGGACCTATGAGACGGGCGATGCCGCGGAGTACCAGGCCAACAACTTGATAGTGAACGGCGTGCTTTACACACCCACGTCGACGCGCAAGGTAATTGCTTTGGACGCAGCCACGGGAGATGAGCTCTGGCAGTGGGATCCGGCCAACGAACACTCGGGAGCCGGCAGTCCTCGACAGCGCGGCCTGGTTTATTGGACCAACGAAAACGGCGGTGAACGGCGACTCTTCACCGGCGTGAATGGCTTCCTGTTCGCCATCGATCCGCAAACCGGAAAGACCATTCGTGAGTTTGGTGAAAACGGCTCGATCAATCTTGGCTCGGGCCTGAATACGCCCGGTGTCACGTACCAGGACTTACTGATCCTGGGCGGGCTAGGTGGGCAGGGAGCCGTGCGAGCATTCGATGTCAGAACCGGAGAGCAGCGTTGGATTTTTCACTTGATTCCCCGGCCCGGCGAGCTTGGTTACGAGACCTGGCCCGAAGAGGCCTACAAAACCGCGACCGGTGTGATGCCGTGGTGCGGCCAATCGCTGGATGAGAAGCGTGGTATCGTCTACGTCGCTACCAAGACTGCGGAGCCGGATTTCTACGGCGGCGATCGCCATGGAGAAAACTTATTTGCCAACTGCATCCTGGCACTGGATGCCGCCACTGGGAAGCGGCTCTGGCATTTTCAAATCGTCCACCACGACCTGCTAGACAAAGACTTGCCCTGTGCTCCGGTTCTGCTGACTGTCCATCAAAATGGAAAGCAAATCGATGCGGTCGCACAGGGGACCAAGCACGGGTTGCTGTTTGTGTTTGACCGTGTTTCGGGCGAACCGCTGTGGCCGATTGAAGAGCGACCGGTACCGAAATCTGATTTAGTGGGCGAGCAGGCTTGGCCGACTCAACCCTTCCCCACGAAACCTCCGCCACTGATGCGGCAGACCTATACCGAAGACGATGCCTCCAACCTGTCCCCTGAAACGCATCAAATGACACTGGATCGAATTCGGGCCGCACCCAATTTCGGACCTTTTCCCGCCCCGAGCTTGAAGGAGACGATCATGTTTCCCGGTTTTGACGGAGGCATGGAGTGGGGTGGGGGAGCGGCAGATCCCGACGGAATCTACTACGTCAACATCAACGAGATGCCCTGGCTGCTGCAGATGATTGAGATTCGCCATGCAGACGGATCCCAACTCGTTCCCGGCGAGCGGGATTACATGATTTACTGCGGCGTTTGTCACGGTCTGGATCTCAAGGGCAATGCAGATTTGCAGTTCCCACCGCTGCTGGACATCGACAAGCGCAAGACGCGGGCCGAGATTGAACAGCAGACGCGACAGGGCAAAGGCCGCATGCCATCTTACGACACCATGCCGGAGGCTCAACGCTCGGCCATTCTCGACTACGTACTCAGCAAAGGCACGCCGACCAACCTGGCTGGCGGCCCCACAGAGACACCAACAGCAACCGAAGTTGAAGCAAACCAACGACCGACCTATGCCTTTGGTGGATTCCGTCGATGGCTGGACGATGAAGGTTATCCCGCTATCAAGCCGCCGTGGGGCACCTTGAACGCGGTTGATCTCAATTCGGGAGAAATCAAATGGCGGGTTGTGCTAGGCGAGTATCCCGAGTTGACGGCCCGCGGAATCCCACCCACGGGCACGGAGAACTACGGAGGTCCGTTGGCGACCGCCGGAGGCCTGATCTTCATCGGCGCGACAGCGGACGAGACCTTTCGAGCCTTTGACAAGGAAACGGGCGAGTTACTGTGGAAAGCGAAATTGCCCTTTGGCGGCAACGCCAGTCCCAGCACCTACATGGCCGGCGGGCGTCAATACGTGGTTATTTCAGCCGGAGGCGGCAAGAGCGGCCGCCCCCGCGGTGGAACGCTGGTGGCATTTGCCTTGCCGGAATAAACGACGCCTCGACTGAGCGCCAGGCAATTCAGAGCCTATCCGAAAACCGAAGAGCACCGCTGCTAACGCCAAAGCGGCTAATGGCTTTCGGATAGGTTCTAAGCGCTCTTGGCGGACTCGAAGTAAGCGGGATGAATTTCTCGCAGAGCCTCCGCCGCCTTCTCGACGGTATAGCGAATCTGCTCTTCCGAATGCGTGCAGGTCACAAAGAATCGCAGACGGGCAGCCGACTCCTCCACGGCCGGATAGAGAATCGGCTGGACATTGACACCCGCTTCGAACATCTTGCGCGAGAGCAGCAAAGCGTGCAGCGAGTTCCCCGTGATTACCGGAATCACCGGAGTGTCCGCCGATTGTCCTGTGTTCAACCCATGCCGCTTGGCCTCGCTGAGAAACAGCCTCGATCGTGCCTGCAGTGTTCGCACACGCTCAGGTTCCGCTTTCAGCCTTGTTAGCGATGCCAGGGCAGCTGCCGTATTGGTGGGCGATAGCCCCACGCTGAACACGAAGCCCGGCGCGGTGTACTTGAGCAACTCGATCAATTCTTTACAACCGGCGATATACCCTCCGCAACTGCCGAAGGATTTGCTCAGCGTACCCATCCACACATCCACGGCCTTACCTGGCACGCCAAAATGCTCGCCAATACCTCGGCCCGTGGCACCCATCGTGCCAATCGAGTGTGCCTCATCGACCATCAACCAGGCTTTGTGGCGATCTTTGACTTCGACAAACTTAGGCAGGTTCGGGTAGTCGCCATCCATGCTGTAGACGCCTTCGATGATGACCAGAATGCGTCGATAGCTGGCCCGGACCTCTTCCAGAATGCTTTCCAGAGCCTGCCAATCGTTATGGGGAAAAGGACGCCGACGGGCGCCGGAGAGAATCGCACCCTGGATCACACTATTGTGGGCAAGCGCATCGTGCAGAATCAGATCCCCTGCGCCGACCAAGTGGCCAATTGTTGTTTCGTTGGTCGCATGGCCACCCACCATGAGAATGCTGGACTCCGTCCCCAACCAGCCTGCGATCTCACATTCCAATTCACCATGAATCGGCTTTTCACCACTCACCAACCGAGAAGCACTAACGCTGGTTCCATATTTGCGAGCCGCTTCAATGACTGCGTCAGTCACCGCGGGATCGCCAGACATGCCGAGGTAGTTGTACGAAGAAAAGCTGATCAGTTCCTGACCATTGATGATGGTCGTGTCGCGGACCACACCTTCGTGCACCGAAAAATAAGGGTTCGGGACGCCGGTCATCTCGAACTGCGACATGGTACGTTTTAATCGCCGATACTCTGGCAGCTGATCAAATTGATAATCCTCAGGCTCCAGCTTTCGGCTGTCCGCTGGTTTCAGTCCAGACTCGGTGGGCACCATTTCGCGTCGGATTCGCTGCTTGCCCATGTGCTTGGCAATCGCCGTAGCGACTTCGCGAATCGTCTCGATATCCTGCAAAACATGTTCTGGAAAGCGTCCGTCGAAGGTCTGCTCCAGCGAGTGTGCAATCTGCATCCGCTCCAGACTGTCCAGGCCGAGATCCAGCACGATATTGGTGTCCAACTCGAGTTGTTTAGCCCGCTCTCTCGCGACAGCCCGCACCGCATCCATGACGATATCCACGATTTCGTGGTCGGGTGTCCGCTGTGCATCGTCGGTGGCTTGCTGCCATTCGCTTTCCATCGTCGAAGCAGCGATCATCGGCTCGCTTTCCGGCAGGTCGATTTGCCATGCCTTCCATTCCGCGACGACTTTTAGAGACCCTCGTTCGAATAAGTCGCGGCAGGCGTGGCGTTGGATCTTTCCGCTGGAAGTTCGCGGGAGCGTACCCATGCGGACCAGCACGATGGCGTCAGGCACGATTTCGTGGGCGGAGGACACTTCGCCCCGGATGGCCTTGATCACATCATCCCAGTCCGCTCGTTGACCTCGTTTCTGAATCTCGGCAGCAATCACCAGCCTTTCTCGATCTTCTGCCACGTGCGCAAAGGCCGCCACCAACCCGCTCTGAACCACATCATGTGCCTGCTCCGCAGTCTGCTCAATGTCTTGCGGATACTTGTTGACCCCGCGAACGATAATCATGTCTTTCAGACGGCCCGCTACAAACAGCTGGTCGTTGTACAGGAAGCCCAGATCACCGGATCTCAAAAAGGGTCCGTCACCATCGCTGGTCTCGGCCTGAAATGTCTCGATGGATTGCTGCTCACGTCCCCAATATCCCTGTCCTACACTGGGGCTCTGAATCCAGATCTCTCCGATCCGGTCCTCGGGCAGCTTGTTACCTGTTTCCGGATCCACGATCACCACCCGCTCCCCTGGCAGCACCGCTCCGCTGGCAATCATCTCCCGAGCATTGGGGGCATCCGGCTCACAAACCACGACACGCTTTTCGTCCAAAGCAACCGAATCAAAGACTCCCACAACCGCCGGTTGCTTTTGCGGCCCACCGGTGACGATGAGTGTCGTTTCGGCCATGCCATAACAGGGCAAGAAGGCCTTCGCTTCGAAGCCGGCTGAGGCAAACTTGCGGGCAAATTGATCCAAGGTCGCGGCCCGTATCGGCTCGGCCCCGTTGAAGGCCGTCCGCCAGGTGCTCAAGTCGAGGCCGGCGAACTCCGCATCGTCAATTTTGTCGACGCATAACTGGTAAGCGAAGTTGGGGCCTCCGCTTGTCGTGGCTCGATAGTGAGAAATCGTATTCAACCAGCGGATGGGCTTTTGCAAAAATGCCATGGGACTCATCAAGATCATCGGACAACCGATGAATACCGACTCCAAGACTCCACCAATCAGCCCCATGTCGTGATAAGTTGGTAGCCAACTCACACCGCGACTGGTTCCGTGCGGTGTTTCGAATGAAACCATGATCAGCTCGACATTGCGCACCAAGTTGCCATGCGAAAGCATGACCCCCTTGGGATCACCGGTTGAACCCGACGTGTATTGAAGCACCGCCAAATCGTCTGGGCTGATCGAAGGCGGAGTCCACAAGTCCGCGTCGCTCTTGGCCAAAGTTTCGGTCTTCAATATGGAGTCGGTTGCAACAATCGAAATAGACTCCCATTCCACCCAGTTTGCATCACCTTCGATCTGTTGCCGCACCTGCTGCGTGGTGAGTGCAATTTGTGCGGAACAGTCTCGAGCGATACCGTGGATCCGCTGCCCCTTGCGATTACGACGCGGGGGAAAGGCCGGAACCGCAGTCGCCCCCGCGTAGAGACAACCAAAGAAGCCCGTTACAAAGTCCAGCACCGGTGGATAAATCAGCAACACCCGCTGCCCAGCGGTCGTCCCATATTTCTGCAAACAGCCAGCGATGCTACGCGCAGCCGCATCCAGTTCCCCGAATGTGAGGCTAATGTCGTCTTCAAAGTTTTCGCCGTCCGTAAAGTAAAACGCCGGATTGTCCGGTTGTACTTGAGCCCAGAATCTCAAGATCGAAGCGAAATCGGTCAGCGGAGGAAGTTCGGCGCCTATGAAGCGCGCAAAATCTTCCTCGGTGATAGCTGGCTTGAAACAGGACTTGGTCGCAGTTAACTGGTCCATGGATTCCCTAATCGATTCAATTCCCATCCAACAATTCGGCTGTAGCTCATTCCACGAAAACCGCCACGGAACGCCATGATGCCCGCCGTGCTATTGCTGGATTTGTTCTACTTTCCCCAGTTACTCCAAACGTCGCAACCACCATCACGCCACATAGTATTCAGGCGTACAGTAACATCAGCAAGGTCTACCAAATCTGTGTATCGACCTTTGGCACTGCGAGAGAGCATCTCGGGTATGCCGAGCGGATGCACAAAACCGCAGTGGAGCTCACCGAAGTCGCACGACCGTTAGGGGTTACTGCGCATTCTGAGCAGGGCAGCGAGCTTTTTCAGGACTCTCCAATCATTGCGAAGGTGCCCCAACTTGGAAACCTGCCAGGTCTCACCACTTCCCACGTCAACTGCCGACAGCCAGTAACCGCCAACGCAGCCGGTATCCAAACAGGTGAAATGACCAAAGGAACCGATGTTTCCGCGAACCTGTGGCGTGTGGCCCAGCCACACATGCTTTCCAGAGAAATGCGGATCCGGAACCCGCTCGCTCAGGTGTTCCCAGTAAAGGGCGTGCTCCGGTTGCTCACACATGGGCAATTCAGCCAGATAATTTGCATGGACAAAGATGTGGTCGTCGCATTCAAAATAGGGCAGGCAGGCGTCCAGAAACTCAACGTGTTCGGGGCGCACGCGGGTCAATTCTCCGCCGTAGCTAGTCAGCGTCGGTCTGCCTCCAATTTCCAACCACAGCCTGGGGTCCAAGCCGCGGAGGGCTCCGCGGAACATGATCTCGTGATTACCCAACAGAAAAACCGTTTGGCACTGGGATCGCAAGTCGAGCAGAATATCGATGACGCCGCGGGCGTCTGGTCCCCGATCCACGTAGTCTCCCAGAAAAACCAACCTGTCGGTCGGCCTCGGGTCAATCATCTCCAGCAATCCCAACAGAGCCGTTGAGCATCCGTGGATGTCTCCAATGGCGATCGTGCGCATGAACGATGCTCAGTTGTAAGCTGGATCATCAGGAATTCGTGATGGATCGATGCTGCCCGCCAGAATGTCTCTACCGATTTGACGGATGGCTGCTTGCCAGATCTGTTCCGGATCGGAGAAGACATCTTCGGGTTGAATATCCCAGATCAACCATCCACCACGATGCAATTCATACTCCAATTGTCCTGCTCCCCAGCCGGAATACCCGTCAAAAATCCGGTATTGCCTTTCCCCGCATTCTTGCTGGCAGGCCTCCAGAATACGCTCCTGATCCGAGGCCACAGCGAGCAAGGGTCTTTCGTCGATCTGCACCTGTTGCAGCATGACCAAGGGACCATCCACCGGACCGCCACAATAAACTCGTCCGTTGTTGCACAGCTTGCAATCCGCCAGTTGTTCCAGCAAGCAGCCAACCGTCATATCGGTCGGCCGATTCAGCACCAATCCGAGCGCCCCATCTTCGTCATGCTTTACGATGTACACCACCGACCGCATGAAATTGGGATCGGTCAGATTGGGAGACGCAACCAGAGCTAGACCTTGTATGCTTTCCATGATGCGGGCCGAAATATGATGGCACGAAACAATTAGAACTAACGGTCAATTGGGACGATTCATCCACTTCTCCAACTTTAATTGCCAGAGGACATACCGTTAAGTGCCCTGACGGCCGCGTCCGAGGATAAAGCCTGATGTATGCTGCATGGAATTCCCCGCCGGTCCATGCTCAGAATGCCTTTCAGCATTCAGACACTTGGGGCAGCGGGCTGCCAGGTTTCTCGCCACGCACAACCGGCCCAAGACCAGCCGACCCCGAAACCGATCAGCAAGGCGTTCGTCCCGGTCTTGATTCTACCTTCTTGCCGCAAGTCGGAAATCAAAATGGGAATCGTGCTGGAAACCGTATTACCGCAATGCTCCAGCCGGATTGGCAGTTTATCGTCGTCGAGTCCCAAGCGAACTTGCAACTGTTCCAACATCTTGCGAGTAGCCTGATGAAGCAAGTACAAGTCCACTTCGTTCGCATCGAGTTTTGCTAGCGAAAGGACTTCCTCAATCAACTTAGGAACGGCTACGACGGTAAAGCTCAACAGGCTGGGACCATCCATGTAGAGGCGGCTTTTCCAGCGCTTGCGATGTCGGGGGCGCAACACGTCGGGTCCCGTCTTGGCGCCACCGTCGGCCACCATCAAGGTGTCGGCACCGCTTCCATCGGTGCCGAACTGAAAAGCCCAAACACCCTGTTGATCGCTGGCCTGTACCAGCGTCGCCGCGGCGGCATCGCCGAAAATCGTACGCAGACTGCGGTCCTCGTCGTCAATGTACTTGGAATATGTTTCTGCCGTCAGCAGCAAGATTTTCCTGGCGGCACCGCAGCGTATTAAGCCTTCCGCGACCGCCATTCCGTACACGAAACCCGAACAGCCCAAATTAAAATCCAAAGCCCCGCAGGACTCCCTTAGGCCCAATCGTTGTTGAATCAAACAGGCGGTTGTCGGCAGCGGGTAATCCGGTGTCTGCGTGCACAGTAAAACAAAATCGATCTCGGCACGATCCACAGCGTGATCAGCGAAGAGTTTCTCAGAAGCGGCCACCGCCAAATCGGAAGCGGTTTCGTGCTCGGCCGCGATATGGCGTGTACGAATTCCGGTCTTTTCCTCGATTAACGGCAAGTCCCAATGAGGAAACTGCTGCTGCAAGTCATCGTTGGTTTCGACCCGTTGCGGGAAATGGACAGCAATTGGGCCAATCTCTGCAAACGGCACGAATGATTTCCTTTTTGCTTGGGATCCAACGCCAACTCAGCAGTTTCCGGGCTGCCCTAGGGAGCCATGCGCTGCGTTTTTCGCTGGCTCAGAGCGTTAAAGGCCCAAAGTGTTATAGCCCCAGAGTGCCGTATCGAAAACGCCCCGATGGGCCCGATCCCAGTCGAATGTTGCATGCGTCAGCAATGTCGGAGGCAATTTGGCTTTCCCGCGGTGGATGTTCCAGGCTTGCTCGCAGCTGACAGGCGGATGCTGCGATCAGCATTGGGCGTCCACGCAGCCAGCCTTGGGGAAGGCTAGGCCGGCCTGAGATGACTGATCGGCACATAATACTTGCGATATCGCAATCCGTCGTCATAGAGCTGGCCAGCCGCGTCGGCCACCAAAACCGTCGCTCGTCGTGTAATCCGGTTGACGGTTCCAGTGCGAATGGCTCCATCATGTTGAAAGCAAACCCGCGAGCCAACACGGATATTGAATTTTCGAGCGGCCCGCTCTTGCTGCGTTATCAGGTCATGTTTGTGCTCGGTATGTCCGAACATTCGTGCCGCGATCGACTGAAACCGCGGAGCCGCGCAGCAACTATCATCCCAGACCAGCATCTCAACCAGATGGATCAGTTCGTGTTCCAAGATGCGTTGCATGGCCTGCAAGCGATTGGTGCAGAGCACACCTGTCACACGGATTGGCCTCTGGAGATCAGCGAAAGTCTGAAACAGCAGAGTTGCCGAGAGAACAATTTCGTACTTCACGTATTGCTGACCATTTCGTCGATCGGCGTGAATCGTGCGAACGGTTTTTCCTCCCGTGCTGGTCATCCGCTTGGACCAGCGAAAGTGCATCCCATGATGGCGGGCCATGCTCAGACAGTGACCATCGAAGAAGAACCTGTCATAAAGCTCCGCCATGTGCGTCAGGTCGCTACCGTGTGCGGCCGTAAAATTGGGACTGCCCATGACCCGCGAGCGTGAAACCACCTTCTGGCCGATGTCGTAAACGAGTCTCCGCCGGTCCGACTCCAGGAACCGTCGACGGCAGACCAACTCCCCAAGCTTTCTGGCACGAGCGTTCAACTCGTCCGTGCTCAGCTTGTGATTCAAGACGCGAGCGGAAGCTTGTTGGGTTCGCTGCCTGGACCGATTTGGATTCGATCGACTTTTATTTACGGCACTCGCCATCACAACTCCAAATCCGTGGTCGAAACAGCATTGCGAATAGACGCAAGAAAAGCATGAGGCGGCTTGCAATTCGCAGGTAGCCAACGGCTCGCCTTTCGCAGCGACATCGGCAGGACTCCGCCTCCAAGCAACGCTGAGAAAGGCGGCCAGATCCATGCCGCATCCGCCTAACAACTTGCAATTCTAGAGAATTCGCTCGGCAAAAATCCAGACAGCGTTGACGAATTGAGGCGGTTTGCTCGAGCGGTACAAGTTTCACCGACAATTGACTTGACATCGCAAGCCGGATTCGATATCCGGCCTGGCACAAGCTGTGGCGACTACTCCGATTTCTTCTTGACCGTTTTCTTGGTGGCTGTGGCTTTGCCTGCAGACTTCTTGGTGGCAGAAGATTTTTTGGCGGTCTTCTTTTTAGCGACCTTCTTGGTCGCCTTCTTCTTAGCGGCCTTCTTGGTTGGCCCCTTGGAGGCTCGCTCGGCCAGCAGATCGATGGCCTGCTCGAAAGTCATTTCCTTGGGATCCATGCCCTTACGAAGCGAGGCGTTGGTAACACCGTCGGTGACGTAGGGTCCGAAGCGACCGTCAAGAATTTTGACTTCGCTCTCCGTCACCGGTGATTTTTCCTCGTACACTCGCAGCGGCTCTTTCGGCGCGCGCTTCCCACGCGTCTTGGGTTGCTTCAGCAACTCGACCGCCTGTTCCAGGGTTACTTCCAGCGGTGACATCCCCTCCGGCAGAGAACGATTCTCTTTATCGCATTTGACGTAGGGGCCATACCGCCCATCACAGGCCATAACGGCTTCCCCGCTCTCAGGATGCGGCCCCAGGGTTCTGGGCAGTTCCAGCAGCTTGCAAGCTAAATCGAGTGTTATGTCCTCGACCTCCATACCCTTGAGCAGTCCCTGATTTCGCTTCTCGGGATCGTCGGGATCGCCCAGCTGAATGTAGGGTCCAAAGCGGCCCACTTTGAGATAGATCGGCTTTCCGCTTTCGGGATGTACGCCCAGCGGCTCTTCTTCGACCTGGCTGCTCTCCAGGAGTTCGAGCGCCTTGGCGAGCACCAATTCGTCGGGCGCTAAGCCATCGGGAATGGAACCGGTGCGTTCTCCCTGTTCCAAGTAGGGACCCCACTTGCCCACGCGCACAAAGACCGGGTCGCGATGCTCGCCTTCCTCGGGGACACCAATCAGAAAACGCGCAGTCTCTTTAGGATCAATCTCGTTGAGCTTGTCTACCAACTTTGCCTTGAGTCCAACATTGTGTTTGTCCGCCGACTCATCGCCAAAGTAGAACTTCTTGAGATACTCCTCGCGACCAACTTCGTCGCGGCTAATGGAATCCAGGAAGTCTTCCAATTCGGCGGTGAACTCGTAATCGACCAAGGTTTGAAAGTGTTCTTCCATCAAGCGTGTTACGCTGAAGGCCCGCCAAGTCGGCACCAGGGCGGTGCCCTTTTTCAGAATGTAATTGCGTCGTTCGTCGGTGATGGTCCCAATGATCGAGGCGTAGGTACTGGGGCGGCCGATTCCGCGTTCCTCGAGCGTGCGCGTGAGAGTTGCCTCGGTGTACCTGGCAGGCGGCTGCGTCGTATGGCTCTTAGGCTCCAGACTTTCGGCCTTCAACGGATCTCGTTCCGCCACCTGTGGCAAAATTCTTTCTTTATTTGCCAGTTCGGCGCTGGGATCATCGCTACCCTCGACATAGGCCCGCAGGAAGCCTTCAAACACGATGCTGGTGCCGCTGGCTGTAAAGGTGGCGCCCCCACCCTCGATGGCGATGGATACACGTTGCTTACGGGCATCTGCCATTTGGCAGGCGACCGTCCGCTTCCAGATCAAGTCGTACAGTCGAAACTGATCGCTATCCAACTCCGACCTGATTTGCTCGGGCAAGCGGAACTCCGTGCCCGCAGGCCGAATGGCCTCGTGCGCCTCTTGGGCATTCTTAACCTTGCCTTTGTAGACCCGGACTTCAGGATGCAGAAAATTCTCGCCATATACGGAGCGGACCAGGCCGCGGGACGCGTTGATGGCTTCATTGCTGAGCGTCGTACTGTCGGTTCGCATGTAAGTGATGTAACCGTTTTCGTACAAACGTTGAGCAGCGCTCATGGTCCGCTGCGCAGCGAATCCCAATTTTCGGTTCGCTTCCTGCTGCAGCGTGCTGGTCGTAAACGGAGGTCGGGGACGCTCGGTGAATGGCTTGACTTCCACCTTGCCCACCTCGAACTCGGCCGACCTCAGACGTGCCATGAGTTCTTCCGCGTCCGATTGATTCAACAGCAACAGCTGATCGTTCTTCAATCGCCCGGTAGCCGAATCGAAGTCTTTGCCTGAGGGGATTTTCCGACCATCGACAGCGGACAAGGTCGCTGGCATGGTCTCGCCCTCGGTCGTGGAGAAGGTGGCTTCCAAGTCCCAATAGGTCGCGTTCACGAAGGCCATGCGCTCGCGTTCACGTTGCACGATCAGCCTCACCGCCACGCTCTGAACACGTCCCGCGCTGGTCCCCTTGCCGATCTTTCGCCACAGCAGATTGGACATGTCGAAGCCATACAGTCGATCCAGAATGCGGCGCGTCTCCTGGGCGCGAACCAGACTGTCATCAATTTCGCGTGTGGACTCCAAGGCCGCGCTGATGGCTTCTTTGGTGATTTCGTGAAACACTAAGCGACGCACGGGCACCTTGGGCCGAAGCACCTCCTGAAGATGCCAGGAAATGGCTTCTCCCTCGCGGTCTTCGTCCGTCGCCAGAAACAGGGCGTCCGCCTCCTTGAGGAGCTTCTTTAGCTTGCTAACCTGTTTTTTCTTTTCCGCCGGCACAATGTAAACGGGGGCAAAATTGTCATCCACATTGACGCCCAGGTAGGCCCATTCTTCCTGCTTGTACTCCTCAGGAACCTCTTTTTTGCCCTGCGGCAAATCGCGAATGTGGCCAATGCTCGCTTCGACCGTGTAGCCCTTACCCAAGAACTTGGAAATGGTCCTGGCCTTGGCAGGTGATTCGACGATGACCAGTGCTTTGTCTTTGCTCATATCCAATGCGATTTCGTTGGTGTCGGGAAATCCTACAAGAAATCTTCGGTCCATCGGCGGCCGGAATCCCTACGAAATCCTGCGCGGGCCCATCAAACCTGTATCTGCAAGATCCTGATTCCTTGCTATCCTTATGCGGTGGAGCCTTGTACCGGCATAATGGCTGCCGGGAATTCCAAGTTTCCATATTGCATTTGTAACTTCAAATCCACCAGGTCGAATGCTATCACTTCCGCGGTGAACTCGCCCAGTGGTGTGGCCCCAGAGCATTTTCCACCGGAGCAATTCACCCCTCGCCGCAACCCGCTCGCGTGGGGTGTTTATCCCGTCAGTGTCAACATGCACCTCCTGTGGCTTAGAAGTTGGATAGCTTAGCCGTGTCCGCCTGACAAGGGGCAGAGGCGGGCATTTTTCCCGTATGCGAAGCCTTGCAGACAAGGCGACCCCAAACGAAAACACCCAGGAATTCTAAGGATGACGAACCCCTTCGCGACATTTCGCAAGAACCAAAAGTTCTGGATGGCTGCTTTGGTTTTAGTGGCTATCTTCGCCTTCGTAATCGCTCCTGTCTTCGATTATGCCCAAAGCGCCATTCGCGGCGGTTCCGCTGACAACAGCGTGGCCGTGCGTTGGAAGGGTGGAAAATTGACGCTGGCCGAACTTCAAACCGCGGTCCAACGCCATAGCAGCTTAGTCCGCTTCATGAGCGAAGTGGCTATGCGCGTGCTGGAGCAGGG
>JANSWS010000304.1 GCA_024743355.1 bacterium | reverse complement strand
TCTCCAGCGAGTTCCGTCCGAGCTTGGCCGTAGATGCGAGTCAGGATGGGCCGGACTCGCTTATCGAACTCGACGTTGAAGAGCTGGCGGCCTGATGGTCCGCGCAGTTTGGACGGTCCGAGTCCGATCCAGAGCAGCAGAATGGCGGCTGCTAGCGAGTATTCTTCCTGATCTCTGTTGGGCATTTCCATGCCCGGAGATTAGCTGAGAAGACGCCAATCTCAATGGCAGCGAGTCCGGGGGTAAAACACTGAATCGCGTTTTATGCCGTCACGAGCGGGTGATAACTACTATCGTTCTACGGAGATACCTTGACCTGCGACTTCAACAGCCGCACCGTGTTGTCAAACGCATCCCGCAACAATCCGTCACTCGCTTCTAGTGCGTACACGTCACCGCTGCGAGCCATTCCCGCCATGACGCAATCCGCAATGTATTCGAGCACGTCCAGCAGATTCACATCTTCCGGTACTCCATCGGCTTGGCCGAGATGGTGGCGGTGAATCTTGCGGTGGTTGTCCCACCATCCGGTCTGCTCGAACTTCGTTTTGAAATCCTCGTAAAACCAATCAATGTCTGTCAACTTGTCGTAATCATGTTCCGCTGCCGCCACGAACAGCTTCGACGAAAAGAACGCCATCGCTTTGGCAACGTCTGCGATGTGCTGACGACTTGAATCTAACAACTGTTGTCGCTCAACCTTTGTCACGTCACACGTTCTGGTGTCTGCCGTTGGCGACTTTGCAATCTCAATCATTCGTAAAATCCCGTAGAACAAAGCAATGCAACCGAGTCGCGATCGGCGCGTTTCGTGAAATCAACATCAACCGTCGCGACCGGTTGATTGCCAGCGTTATCGTGACGAGTCGAACGGAATCGTCACGTCGTGCAAAATGGTCAAGTGCAAAGGCACGCAGGGAATGAGGCAAATCCAAATGTCCGTCCACATTCGCTTCGGACCATCGTCAAATTGACCGTATCCGTGTTTCCAAAACACTCCGACCCACAAATCTTCCAGCTTCCACTCAAACTTGGCTCTTGTAATTCGCACGATAACAACCCGTTGCACGCGGAGCCGGCGAACCCGCGTTTTCTGAAATCAGCGTCCACCGCGTCGGCCCGGTGAACGGGAGCGTTCTCTCAATGGCGGGCCGACCGGATCATCGCGTCACGTTCGCTCCCCGGTCAGCCTCAACGTGAATCAGCAGACTCGTGATCCCCAGCCGATGTATCCGCCCAGTCGAATCGGCCACTCGAAGCGGGTGTGGAACATGAGGATCTCTTCCTCGGGGTGCCAGCTAAACTCGAAGCAAGTCAAGACAGCGGCGACCAACGCGGTTGCGATCAGCAGTCGTTTGATCGTCACTGCTTGAGTTCTCGGATGACGGCTTTGACGGCTCGCAGGTCGGCATCGTCGTCGAGCCCGAGTTCTTCCTTAATGGCCCGGATCTGGTTGTCCCGGTAGGACACTGCCCACAGCAGGAAGCCGATAAGGATGCACAATGCGATCGTCATGGGTTTTCCTTTCCCTGGAAAAACGCTGGGCACCGCGAAAGGCGACGGCCCCAGCCCGCATGTTGGGGATTTACATCCGGCCTAAGCCTTTCACCGGAATACCCGCTAAGTATCTTCGCCTTGGCTCAACTTGGCTTGCAGCTTGCGGAGATCGTCGATCGACTGGCACTTCTGGATCTCAGCCCGGATCACATTGACCGTGTCGCTGACCACGTCGGCCACAAGCCCCATACTGACGCCCGCGACTCGGTTGGCCGCATAGGCGGCGGCTCCCGACACGTCGTGAGCGGAAACCATGGCCCCGGACATGACGTGCTGTGCCAACTTGGCGGCTTGGCTTCTGACCGCCTCGTCCCGCTCATGCTGCTGAGCCTTGGCGGATTCTTCGAACACGTCGTCTTGCTTGCTCATGCGTTTCCTTTTCTTGTTGGTCGCGGGCTAGCTTGAGGTCATGATCCCCAAGCCTGCTAGCATCGCCCGCAGTAGTGGAGGCACGAATCGAACGTGCGTGGTCGGGCTTATGAGGCCCGATGGGATACCAATCCTCTCCACTCGGTTGAACAGTTGCCCCTCGCCTCTAGGTTTTTCGACTGGACACCGGCCAGCTTGGAGGGTCATCGGGGCTCTCGTTGTTAGTCTCTTGCCATGGGCATGATGACGTGCCGGTAGTCGCTTGTCTGGAACAGCATGGGCATGGTGCCGCTGTTGATATGCAGGCTGACGATTTCTCCGCAGGCCGCAAGGCAGTCCTTCAGGAAGCGGTGGTCGACTCGGATCGTCACGGATTCATCGCCGCTGTATTCGATCGGCATCTTGACGTTGGACTGACCGGCTTCGGAGGTCGCCGCAGCGAAGGACAGTGTGCCATCTTCGATCGTCAGATCAATACCGCGCGACTCGCGATCGGCCACGATGGCGGCTTGCCGCACGCAGCGTTCGACGACTTCGGGCACTAGATTGAGCGTGAGCGGCCAGTCGGCGACCTGCGGTATGACCTGTCTCCAATTGGGGAATCGGCCTTCGACCAGTCGCGTGCGAATGGCGGTATCGCCGAATCCGAAGGCCACGTCGTTATCGGTGAAGGCGACCTTCACCTTGGCATCCTCGCCGGTTGGCAGGTAGCGGGCGACTAACTGAACGGCCTTGGTCGGGATGATGGGCAGCGTAGGCACGTTTTTGGCGTTGGATTCATCGCAGGGGATGGTTGCCACGGCGAGCCTACGGCCATCGGTCCCGATGATGTTGCACTCGCCCTTTTCCAGGCTGATGCACACGCCGCCTAGGGCGAAGCGGCTGGAATCGGGATCGGTACAGAACATGGTTCGATTCAGGGCGTGCTGCAAGGCACGGGCTGAGAACTCCAGATAGCCTTCCGACGGGAAGCCGGCCTGGGTTGGATACTCGGCTGGGTTGGCCGTGGGCAGCTTGAACTTGCTGCTGCTGGTTTCGATCCGCAGCGAGTTGTCTTCGGAAATCAGCTCCATGTGGTCGTCTGGGCATTCCTTGAGGATCTGACCGACGCGGCTGGTATGCAGCAGAGCCGAGCCCCCGGTAACGGCCAGCACGGCCTCGTCGCTAACTTTGGTGCTGATCCAGGTTTCCATGTCGGAAGCCTGAAGCGTCACGTCTCCGTTGACGACGAGCTTGACGTTGTTCAGGACTTCTTTCGGGCTCCGTGTGGGAGCCACGCTGGCGACCATATGGAAGGCGCTCAGGAATTTTTCGCGGTCGTAGGTGATTTGCATGGGAGCCTCTTTCTGATAAATGGGATTCGGGTTGTTACCTACTCGACCCGGAAGCCGAGCGGTTGTGTCGGTAAAGAGCCCCGCTTCACCTACGGGGCGTGAGGAGCGCATAGCATTCAAAGGCTCCAAGTCGCGGGCTGCGGTGGATAAAGAGCCCGCTAGAACGACTCGACTCGGAGGGGTCCGTCATCGACTTCTCCGGTCACGAGCCAAACGTGAGCCGCCTTGCATTGTCCGGCGATAGCCTCTTTGGATTCGGTATCGAGGGCTTGCCATGCTTCCTGTGAGCAGGGGATCACTCCCCCGCACCCTACAGCGTCGATCGCCACGTCGAGCGCGATCTCCCAGCGCTCACCTTCCGACAACTCCTGATAGTCGACTACCTCTCCGTTCCGTTCGTACACGAGCGTGCCGTCTTGAACCTGGAGCGGGCAGCTTGAGGGCAGCAGGCCGGTCACGACGGAATCCGTGCCCTTGGCCATCTCGCGAAGCTGCTCGGCTTCTTCGGCGTACTTGAGAACCTTGGCCCCTTCACCGGCGGCCTTCACGGCGGCCTCATGCTTGGACTTTTCCTCTTCCGCGTTTTCCAGGGCTTCGAGGGCCTTGGCTTCTGCGGCCTTGAGCTGAGCGACGTTGCCCGCTGGCTTTTGGTCGATATTGATGAGCATTTCTTCCAGTTCAGTTTGCCGCTCTTCCCAGTTCTGCCATTCGGTGTGCCGCTTCATCCACGACTCCTGGGCCTGCTTGGCCGCCGCTAGCTTGCGTTCCAGATCCGCGATCTCTTCGTCCAACTGCTCGATCGAGCTAACGATCATGTCCTTAGCTTCGTCGGGCATGGACTTGCCGTGCTCTTTGATCTTGGCCTCGATGGCCGCATTGTGCTGGGTCGCTTCCTCGAACCGCTCTAGGGCTCGTTCTGCGGACTGTCGAGCGTCCTTAGCCTTCGCGAAGTCGTCCGCGAGCGAGGCAACGCTTGGCGGTGCCTTTTTCGGATCAGCGCCTTTGCTTTCCTCGACGTAGGTCTGCCACTTAGCTTCGGCGGATTCCTTTCGGGCCTCAGCCAGACGGGCATGTCCCTGGATGGCTTTCTTGACCTCGTCGGCCATATCGAGCACGTCCGTAATGCCGTCCAGACCACGATCGCCCATGATTTCTTCATAGCGTTCCTTTCCGCCTACGAGATCGTAGAAGTCTTCCTCAGATGCCGACTCGGCAGTCAGACCGACCAGTGCCCGGATGCGGCTCTTGGTGCGTGCCTTGGGATCTTTGACGGGCGGATCGACCAGATCGGAGAAGTCGAATCGGTTTTCCAAGTTGGCAACTTCGGGATCGCCCTTGCTGGTGATCTTCTTCTGGACTTTCTTGGACACCCCGAGCCCTTCGATCTCGCCGTAGGGCGCACCGCGTGTGGGACCGAGCGCAACCTTGCGACCCAGCAAGGCGTTGAGGCAGGCGATGGCGGTCGTCTTACCCGCTCCGTTGCCTCCCTTGAGAATGCGAACGCCTCCCTGGCCATCCGGCATGTCGAACTCGATAAATCGAATCGCCTGGACGTTCTTGATTTTGACTGTGCTCACTGAGCCTCTCCTGTCTGAGTAAGTGAAACGGGTTCACTTATCACGACTCGGATTGACTGGCCGTGTGTCACTGATCGGACAGGGCAGTGACGACGGCCCCGCATTCATCGCATATCCAGTGATCCTCACCGCAGTGGCAATCCGTGTTGAGGCGGAACACGCCGAGCTTGCATTCCGGGCAGGGATACTCGTCGTCTGATGGCTGGCTTTCGGCCTGCTGTGGCGGTGGCGTTGGCGCGGCCGGCGCGGCTTGATGTTGCAGAGCCATGTGCCGCCAGACTGCGAAGTATTCTGCCGAGCACTTGCCGACGTACCACTTGTTCATGTCGATGCTGCGCAGGTGCGGCTCAAGCACGTTGGCGTACTGGATGGCGAGGTAGGGTGCCGCGACTCCGACCACCATGGCGGGAGCCCCTAGCATCTGCTGGTTGGGATCATCCCAGTCGAGCAACTTGCTTCCCGAGATCACAACATAGTCGCCAACTTTGATGCTCATGATGCTGTCGTTCTCCATACCGTTTCGGTCATGTAGTCGGGTCCGTTTGTCATTCTGCCCAAGGCAGACTCCAAGTCCCAAGTTCCCTTGACATCCTTGAGCAGGTTCAGGGCCAGCTCGCCGACTTCGATATTGCGGTCATCACTCTTGATACCGCGCTCCAGTCCATCTACCAGACCTCGCAACTTGGCTTCGATAAAGCCGACGGCCTTGCCGCCTTCCGGGTTGCGCTCGGTGAACTTCTTGATTTGCAGGCTGTACTGTCGCTTGCGTTTTTCCTTTTCGCTGCGAGCCAAGCGGATCTGGACGATTCCCTGGTTGATGTCCCTGCGGATCATCTTGAGCGGATCAATGCGGTCTTGCAGGAACGCATTGCCGATCATTTGCTCGATCACGCCCATGGCTTCCTTTTCGGGATCATCGGCATCGACTCCGTACTCGTCGTACTGCCCGCGCCTGGCTGGATCTTTGAGCAGTTCTCGGGCTGCGCAGATCATGCGGAACTCGGCTGGGTCGCCTCCGTGGTCCGGGTGTTTTTTGCGAGCCTTCTTGCGGTAGGCCGCGTCGATTTCGGCATCGGAGGCATCTTTTCCCACGCCTAGGGTTTCGTAGGGGTCATTCATCGCATGTCCTTGCTGGTTCAATTTCCACGATCTCCACGGGCATCAAGAGATCTGACGTATGCACGAGCATGGCGTCCTCGATCTGGTCGAAAAGGAACCAGCGTGGTTCCTCGCGGCACAGGCAGAGCCCGAGAAAGCGGTCTTGCCCTTGGAACCGGATGGGGCTGACGGCTCGCTTGGTGAGCGCACCATCCTTGCCCCGGTAGAGGATTTCAAGAGCCCAGTCGTCACTGGCCTGCATGGCCATGGCGACGGCCCGCTTGATGAGGTTCTTTTCCATACCGGAATCGACCCGATATTTCGCGGATCGTGACACGAAAAAACCCCTGACGGATCGCTCCATCAGGGGTCGTGTAAGTGCGCCGTGCCGGATTACCAGTCCGGCTTTATCGCATGAGCACCAAGGAGAACCTAGCGGAGAGTCCGCAGAATCACCAACTCACGCGAATGCCTGGCGCGACAGCCCAATCCATCTTACGCTAGGCGGCGGTTGTGTCCAGTTCTTTTTTCCGCTCGATCATCCAGGCCATGATCTCTAGGACGCCGTTCTTCCACACGTCGTAGCTATCGCACAGCTCGGGCGGATCAGCGGGCAGCACTTTCTGCTCTTCCTTCTTCTCGCCGTCGTCCAGTGTAGCGCCCCGCATGATGTCGGTCATGCTCAGCGATCGGCTGGACACCGTGTAATGCAGGTCTTCCCTGCGGGGAGCCCCGGCACAGGGAGCCTTGGCCAAGGTGGTCCAGTTACCATTTGCGGAATGTAGACCGATGATGTCGAGATTGACGGTTAGCCAAGCGGCCTCCTTCTCGACCGGCTCGCCGGTAACGACCAGGCACAATCCGGGGGCGTAGGTGGACTTTTTCGGATTGCACCAGCGACCGTATTTGTCGGTGGTGGCCCGAACCGTCCGCGAGCCCTTGCCTTTCTTGAACTCGACTCCCAGGCGGCACTTCACGCGGTGGCGTCCGCTGGGGTAATCCTCGATGGTGTACTCGTCGTGCAGGGTCAGCTTGGCCAGTTGCTCGCGAGCGTGGTTGAGCTGCTCTTGCATTTCGTCGGCCAGTGGAAACTTGCGGGTGATGGTGCTCATTGGGCGATCCTTTTGGATGGGTGGAAAGAACTAAGTAACAGGTGCTAAGAACCCGACTCGTTTAAGCGACTTCTGTGTCGGCATGGCCTCGCACAATAATGCCGTTGCTTGCCTGTCAGTTATCAAAAAACTGACCAGCCACGTCGCTTTCACAGAACCTAATCCATATTTCACTTGGGTTCGTCAACGCTGACTCGATGGCTTGCGCCTGCTGCCAGTCATCGGTATGAACCGTTACTTCTCTGGCTACTCCTGACGTGTTTTCCTGAACGTCCACACAGAACTCGAAGTCGGCCTGGAACCCGGAAACATCTTTGGCCCATATATCCTGGGTGAATTTAGCCAGCGCAAGGGCTGCTTCGTAGTTGTCGGTCCATCCGTCCCCAAGGTTGCCGTCAAGAATCTGCGCGCTAACGATAATTTTGGGTAATTCACTCATTCGAAAATTCCTTAAACTGAAACGGTGGCTGGAAATAGCCTTTAAGCGACTTCTGTGTCGGCGTATCCGGTCGGCATGGTTTGGAGTTTCTCGCGTTTGACGATGGCTCCCTTGATGGGCCTGAGCCGTGGCACCAGTCCGTTTCGGATGGGCGCTTCACCGTCTCGGGGCTTCATCCAGCGATGCGCCCAGTGCGGGCGACGTGTGTGCGGAATGGCGTCCAGCTCACGTCCGAGATCCCAGCCGATTCCCTTGCGGGCCGTGGCCCTGCGGAGGATGGCGTCGGTCATGGGCTTGCCGCGATCCTTGGAGCAGATGTCACGCTCCAGGAAGTTGAGCGAGGGATCGGTAATCAGCCCCAAGCAGGCGACCAGCCGCTCGAAGTCGCGAACGATCTCGTCGGAGTAGGGCACGTCCTTGAGCGCGATACCTTCGTCGGTCGTGAAGCCCGCCATGCGTGTTTGCTTGGAGCCGGGGATCTCACAGAAGATTCGGTTCCCGATCTTGCCGGTATCACGCTTGCGGCTTTGGAACAGCAGCAGTGGCCCGAATCGTGAGCCTTCCGGCATCCTAAGTTCCAGGCATGTCGTGTCGCATTCCCCGTCTTCGATGATGGGCGGAACGGCTAGGAACGGCGTATCGTCTTTGAGTCGATCGACCATCTCCAGGATGGCGGGCCAGACGTTGAAGTACGGTCGCCCCGCTTCGTACCACGTTGCTTCGACGACGGTCATCTCGTACATGCCCCGGTCGAAGTCGGTCTTCGTCTCGTCGGCCTTTTTGCTAGCCTCGTCGATCAGCAGCTTGTAGAACTCGCTCCATGTCTTGCCCATTGAAAGCGGCCCTGCCGAATGGTGCGTATACATGGATTGAAACTGACGAAACCTGACGCTCATAGTCGCTCCTTGGTGAGTGGTAACTTGCTCACTAAGAACGACTTGGATTTCCGCCGAACGTGTCAGCCGGCCTGTTTTCTTTCGGGCTTGCGGACTCAATTCCTTTCACGTATCCACATTCCCGGTAATCGCGATCTGTCATGTTGCGAGTTAGATAATTGATGTACTTTCGTTCTTCGCAATCTGGCAATTCATCCCGACGGTTCAACATTTGCAGCGTTGTCATCTGCATTACTCGGAATTTGACGCTCATAGTCGCTCCTTGGTGAGTGGTAATTTCCTCACAAAGAACGACTCGAAGGCTTGTCGATCGTGTCAGATGAACTGGGTTTTCTGACAGACCTTCGCCGCTAGGTTGTAGATTTGAGCCTGCGTTAGCCGTGTTGGATTCTTGATCTTGGGTGCTTCTTTCACGGTTTGAAACCAGCCGCGATTGCCGCCCACTTCGATCAGTCCGGCGTGCTCGGGTATCTCGCGAAGTGGCAGGAGGTTTTCGGGCGCAACGAAGTAGAATTGTCTTGGCCTTGGGACGGCGTGACTCGACCAGCGTCTACTGTACTCGTCTCCGCTGCTTAGGAAGTCGTGCTTCGTTTGGTTGTTTTTGGCATAGGACGGCTTGAGCGTTTTTTGGAAATCGTTGCGGAAGTCCGCCACGCTGATTTTGATCTCGTACTCGATCCAGAAGCCCGCAGGTGTGATCCGAACCACGTCCGACTCCCATCGCGAACCTAGGATAAAGACGTTGGGAATCACGACGTGTCGATGGTGAAACAGGCCGCCCAATAGTTTGCTGGTGATTTCCTTGGCGTTCATCTCACATGCCTTGCTTGTGGCAACTGGAAGTCCTTGCCGAACATCTTTCGCATGTCGGCAAGCGCGATCTTCTCGGCGACTTCCCGCGAGAAGTTGGCATCGTACTCACGGATAGCCGCCCGTTCCTCGAACATCTCGATCAGCTCTTGGTCGGTGTAGTCTTTGGCTTCCATCGGATCACTTCCAGGCTTTAGAAATCGAACAGCCGCGCACCGTTGAATCGCCTGCGATACCTGTAAGTCGCGTTCTGCGATTCGAACTCCAGTTTGTCGGCAAGATTCGGCACGTCCAGCCGCTTTCCATCGAGCGGTCCGCCTACCATTTCGGCTATGTTTTGCATAGCTTCCCCTTCCTAGAAATCTTCCACGCCCACAAACCGAAAACGGTCGGGCCCGATTCTCTGGTAGAGAGCGACCCTGGATTTGACGGGCAGGATTTGACCGCCTTTTTCGTGGCGTCGATTAAAATCAACCGCGACCCGCACTGGCATTTTTAGATGATCCAGCCGTTCGTCGATAAACATCCATAGTCCGTCACACGGCCCGCCTACAAGCTCGCAATGAGCTTCTGAGGCGACAATATGCTCGATGATTTTCTCCATGGTCTTGTACCACGCGGCTGCGATCTTAAGCTGTGCCTGCTTCCAGACACCGAGTCCGTTCTTGCTCACCATGGATCTCCCAAGGAAGCGTGACGTAGTTTTTCGGCGACCTTCTTCACTGCGTCCTCGTACTGTGCGATGACGGCGTTGGCCATTTCCATGCGGTCCTTGCGGAAGGTGACGACTTTTTCGTCGGCCTTGAGTAGGATGGCCCGAAGTTCTGCGAGCTGATCCTTGGGCACACTGACCATTTCGGGTTCGACCTCGCTTTTAATTCCCGGCAC
>JANSWS010000700.1 GCA_024743355.1 bacterium | reverse complement strand
TGAAGAGTTGGAGGCCATGCTATAGAGTGCCGCAGCAGTCAGCTCTCAGGTTCTGGCCATTCCTGCTTTCTTTAGGATTCTGCTAAGGTTAGAATCACCCCTTTCCGCGAAAGCCATGGATCGCTTGAGCAGTTCCATATCGCCACGGCCGCTAACTTTCTTGCGTCCAAGTTTTGTCTTGCGCTAGGAAGATGAAAGGGAGTGGTGGGCGGTTGGAAGGCCATGGTTGCTTCGCAATCCATCTAGACATCTCTTTCCTCGAATGACGGCGGTGCAATGGACCTCATGCAATGGGCCCTAGTGGGGCAGGCCGAAGGCGGAATCATGGCTTCTTTCTTGGCCGCCGTGCAAGATTTCATCAGCTTCTCCACCACGCATTGGCGATTCTGCCTGCTCCATTTTCTGGAGTTCGCAATTTGGGGTGCCTGGTTTGTTGTCTTAGGTAACTTGCTCAACGCGCGTGGATTTTCACGCAGCGAAATTGGACGCATCTATGGCACGATGCCCATTGGCTCCATGATCGCACCGTTGATCATGGCGGTTTTGGCGGACAAGTACTTCAACACGGAAGTGTTGATCGGCGTTTCGCATTTGATCGGGGCCGTGCTGCTGTTTGCCATGGCACGGGCCAGGAACGCTTGGCCTTTCTTTTGCTGTGCATTGCTGTATGCGATTGTTTACTCTCCGACCTTGAACCTGGTCAATTCGATCGTGTTTGCTCACGACGCGGATATTTTTGGCGGTAAAGCACAAGAGGGTTTTCCGTGGATTCGAGTGTTTGGAACCATCGGATGGATCGCCGCCGGCATGTCGCACACGCTGATTCTGAAGAAAGGCGAGCCCGTCAACGAGCGACCGCTGCTGTTGGCATGCGGATTGTCGGTCATTCTTGGGCTGTTCGCCTTTAGCCTCCCCGAAACGAAGCCCGCCGGCGCCGAGGCGGAATCGGCGGCGGCAGTTGTCGAGGGTGAAGTTGCTGCCGTCGCTGTGGAAGCACCCGCGGCCGCATCGCAATCCATTATTGGCGGATCGATGGAAATGCTTTCGTCCAATCCCATCTTTTTCGGCGTTACCTTCATTGCGGCCATGGCCATGGGGCTGTATTTCGCCTTCGCTGCTCTGTTTGTCGAAAAATCCGGGATCCCGGCCAGAACGGTAGGTCCGGTGATGACACTGGGGCAATGGATTGAAATTTTCTTCATGCTGTCGCTGCCTTGGTGGATCAACACCGTGGGTATGAATTGGGTCTTGATGATCGGTATCTCGGCCTGGGCGCTTCGTTTCGGGCTGTTTGCAATTGGAAAACCGTTCGCTCTGATTTTGCTGGGGGTTGCCATTCATGGAATTTGCTTTGACTTCTTCTTCGCGGCGGGATTCATCAACGCGGATGAAATCGCTCCTGAAGGTTTGACGGCGACCGCCCAGCAACTCTACGGTTTCCTGGTTTACGGACTCGGCATGTTCCTGGGATCCCTTGGAGCAGGCTGGCTGAACCAGCGATTTACGGTTCTGAAGAGCCTTGACGGCGAGGACGTAGGAGAGGGAACCGATGCCGTTACCAATTGGCGGATGTTCTGGGGGATCCCATTCGTGATCGTCTTGATTTCCGCCGTCCTGTTCTGGCTGTTCGTCATGCGGGGATGATCAGCGACACTCGTGTCGAATAAGGGGATGAGATCAATTCCGGCCTGAAAGGCCAGCAACAAACCAGCCCAGGGCAAAGCGTCGCGGCGTAGCCGCAGAGCGTCGCCCTGGGTTCGTAAGCCAATCGAGAGCAGAAAGCCCTGCAAGGGCGAGACAAACCGATGCAAGTAAGGCGGCGGTGCGCTTCTTGTCGGCCAACCGTGCACGGATGTTGCGGACTCAAAAGGCAACTTGCGTGCGGGTCATCGTCAACGTTCGTCCGCGGCCGACGGATATTCCAACCCCGGGCGACGCTGCCT
>JANSWS010000410.1 GCA_024743355.1 bacterium | reverse complement strand
TACCGTCAACAGACTCATTGGGACCTGTCGAGGTTCACTTTGCGACGGATTCGCCAGTGCTTTAGGACGAAAAACCAGTGCTTTAGGACGAAAAAGGGGAGCCTTTATCGGACAGCGGCAAATTCGATTAGCCGTATGGGCGTTAGCCCCGGTTTTCGAAGGACCTAAGCACCGCTTAGACCGAAATCGTATTATCACGGTTAACCAAGGAATTGCCGGGAGCTTTATCGAAAGTGGTGCTGTCCAATTAGGATCGCTCGATCCCTAACTCTCGCCCTTCGCTGTCGCGAAAGCTGAGGATAAAGGCTACTTTCGCAGGAGCGAAAGGCGACTATCGGACGCTATATGGATCGAATGTTACTCGGCGGTGCTCGGCCTGAGCCCTCGACGGATCGGGTTGCCGGACGATAATGCAGTAACCCTTCTTTGCGACGTTGCCAAAGATGGGAAAGGAACACGACTGCAACGGGGACGGCGCCACGATCCGTACCCCTAGGCTCTTTCTGCACTGCCCGCTCCCGCTGCATGGGAAGAACGGGGCCCATTCGTGGTGGATTGGGCATCTTTAACACTTGGATAGAATCGGGATGGTAGAAGTGACGCACAGTTCCAGCATTGAATTGCTGGCTCCTGCCGGCAACTGGGAGTGCGCCCGTGCCGCGGTTGAAAACGGTGCCGATGCAATTTATTTTGGGCTGGATATAGGTTTCAACGCCCGGGCTCGAGCCGCGAACTTCCACGTGCGTGAGCTCAAGCAACTGATGTTGATGCTGCACCGACAGGGCGTCAGGGGATACGTGACGCTCAATACGCTGGTATTTACGAATGAGCTGCCAACGCTTGAGAGCAATGTTCGACAATTGGCTGAGGCAGGCGTGGACGCGGTGCTGGTTCAGGACTTGGGTGTCGCGCGGCTGATCCGTGAGCTGTGCCCCGAGATGGTCGTCCATGCCAGCACTCAAATGACTCTGACCAATGCGGATGCGATTGAACGCGCGCGTGAGCTGGGAGTGCAACGTGTTGTATTGGCTCGCGAGCTGTCGTTGTCTGAGATCCGCCAGATTTCTTCCAGGACATCCATGCCATTGGAGGCTTTTGTCCACGGAGCCCTGTGTGTTGCCTACAGCGGTCAATGCTTGACCAGTGAGTCTTTCGGTGGTCGCAGTGCGAATCGCGGCCAGTGTGCCCAGGCATGTCGTTTGCCTTACGAGCTGTACTGCGACGGCGAACACAGGGACTTGGGAGACTTCAAGTATTTACTCAGCCCTCAGGATCTCGCGGCGCACGACTACGTTCCGCAGTTGCTCGACGCCGGGATCACGTCTCTGAAAATCGAGGGGCGACTAAAGACGCCGGAATACGTGGCCAACGTCTGTTCGCAATATCGACTGGCCATTGATGCGGCCTTGCAGCAAAAGCATCGCAAATTGAGCGACTCACAACGTCGCGATCTCGAGATGAGTTTTTCCCGTGGTTTTTCGCCGGGCTGGTTGGAAGGTTGTGATCACAAGCGACTGGTTCCTGGCAAGAGCAGCGCTAAGCGTGGCGTCATGATTGGCAGGGTCGTCGCGGCACACGGCGATCGCATCCAAGTCGAGTTGTCCGCACCGGTGGCGACGGGAGATGGCATCGTGCTGGAGGGCGATCGATTCGCGGGCGAGGAAATCGGTAGTCGTATTTTCCAGATCTTTCAGAGCGGTAAGCGTGTCGATCATGCACAGCAGGGCTTGGTCGAGCTGGGGCTGAAGCATGGGAGTTTGACTTCCAAGTCGTTTTCTCCCTCGAATGTCGAGGGGTTGCAGATTTGGAAGACCGATGATCCGCAGCTGACGAAGCGACTCCGCAAGACCTTCGATGGTCCGGATCCCATCAAACGCGTGTCCGTTGCGATTCATGCCATCGCTCGAATCGGCCAGCCTCTTGTGCTTCAATTCTCGACCAGCGACAGCCCGGTGCTTGAGGTGCGAAGCCAGCACATTTTGGAATTGGCCCGCAAGCATCCACTGGATGAAGAAACGCTACGAAGCCAGCTTGGACGCCTGGGCGGAACGGTCTATCAATTGGGCGCATTGTCAGCCGAGCTGGATGGGCAGGCGATGGTGCCGCTAAGTGTCCTGGGGCAGTTGCGGCGAGCCGTGATCGAGGCGCTGGATGCTGCGAGAGTTACCAGACCGCTCCCCTGCTCTGCGGAGGATGTTACCCGCAGCATGCTGGAGCGGGTTGCCAAGCAAGCCTTGCCAATGCGGGCGTCGGCTCTTGGCAATTTCCTCGATGAATCGCCTGGAAATCCATCGGGCAAGTCTGAGTCTGAGTCGGAGCCTTGGACGCTACGAGTGCTCTGTCGTTCACTATCGCAAGTCGAACAAGTATTGAGCTCTGGCGTGAAGCATGTCATTGCCGAATTGCATGACTTGCGGGAGTATCGCCAGGCCGTAGAAAAAGCCCATCAACACGCCGCCTCGTTGGAGATCGCGACGCTACGAATCCACAAGCCGGGTGAAGATGGATTGTTCCGAGCGCTTGCCAAGCATGGCGGTGATAGCTGGCTGGTCCGAAATCTGGCGGGGTTGGACTATGCTCAGCAGCACGGGATTCCGTTTGCCTGCGATTTTTCGTTGAATGTCACGAACCCGCTGACGGCGGAGCAGCTCATGCGTTGGGGAGCCACGCGGATTACGGCTTCCTACGATCTCAACCGAGACCAATTGTGCGAGCTGGTGGCTGCCACACCGGCTGATTGGTTGGAAGTCGTCATTCATCAGCACATGCCCATGTTCCATATGGAGCACTGCGTGTTCTGCAGCGTGCTCAGCCCAGGTCGCAACAAATCCGATTGTGGCCGACCCTGCGACCGTCACGACGTGCAATTGGAAGATCGGGTGGGAGCGAAGCATGTTCTGCACGCGGATATTGGGTGTCGCAACACCCTGTACAACGGGGTGGCGCAAAGCGGTGCAGAAGCGGTGAAGCCGTTGCAGGAATTAGGCATACGCAATTTCCGCGTCGAGCTGCTGAGGGACGCTGCGGACGCGGATGTAAAACGTTTAGTTCATCTTTATCGCGATCTGTTGAGTGGGCGCACCACGGGTGCGGAGGTGTGGAAAGCGCTGAAGGCCGACAATCGCATCGGCGTGACCCGCGGGACGCTTGAGCAGGCCCGGAATCCGCTGGCCATTTTGTGACGTTTTGAGACGAGGTGCGTACTGGCATTCTGGGGGATGGGTAACCCGGAGAATCCTGCATTTCCGCCTCGTTCGTCTCGCTTCTCAAAGGGCTTGAACTAGTCTATACCTGGGCGGACGATTCCGACGCTATCCAGATGTCGGAATGACGGTTTGGTAAGGATATTGAGGGTAGAAGCAATCCTCTGGCGGTAGGGCTCAGGCCATGGTTTCATGGACTTGGACCTGTGACTTTGCCGCACTCTTATATTGTGGTGAACGCTACGAAGGGAAGCGTAGGGAGCACACTGGACGAGATCCATCGAGAACTACTATTTTTTGCAGGTGTTTCATGCGTGGTTTTCCACTTACGTCTTTCTTGTTGATCGCCCTTTTCATCTTTCCGCCGTTAGTTTCCGGCCAGGATTCCGACGAGCCTACCGACGAGACGCCCGGTATCAACTCGGGTCTGGTTTCCGCTCTGCGGCTTCGCAATTTGGGACCGGCTCTGATGTCAGGACGCATCGGTGATATTGCCATCGATCCCGTTGATCGTTCGACCTGGTACGTGGCTGCATGTTCGGGTGGAGTTTGGAAGACGACCAACTCGGGCGTTACCTTCCAGCCGATTTTTGACAATTACGGTTCGTATTCTATTGGTTGTCTGGCTTTGGACCCTAACGATCGCTTTACTCTGTGGGTAGGCACGGGCGAGAACAACTCGCAGCGGAGTGTCGGTTATGGAGATGGGCTGTACAAATCCACGGATGGTGGCCAATCGTTCCAAAAGGTTGGCCTGGAGTCCAGTGAGCATATCGGCATGATCGTAGTGCACCCGGACGACAGCGACACCGTTTATGTGGCGGCACAGGGACCGCTGTGGCGGTCCGGAGATGATCGTGGCCTGTATAAGACAACGGATGGCGGCAAGAGCTGGAAGAAGATTCTCGATATCAGTCCGGATACAGGTATCAACGAAGTGCACCTGGATCCCGAAAATCCAGACATTATGTACGCCTCGTCTTATCAGCGACGTCGGCATACGTGGGTTCTGATCAATGGTGGGCCGGAATCGGCTATTTACAAATCGACGGACGGCGGGGATTCGTGGAAGAAGATTACCCGCGGATTGCCTGGGGGTGATCTCGGTAGAATCGGCATGGACATCTCTCCGGTGAATCCGGAAGTGCTGTACGCGGTTGTCGAGGCTGCAGGCGATCAAAGTGGATTCTACCGCAGCGAGAATCGCGGCGAATCCTGGCGCCGCGTAAGTGACGCCGTCTCTAGCAGTCCGCAGTATTACAACGAAATCGTAGCCTGTCCGCACAATGTGGATCGTGTTTACTTGCTGGATACCTACATGCGAGTTTCCGAAGATGGTGGCGCGAGCTTCCGTGCCTTGGGCGAGGCAGACAAGCATGTTGACAACCATGCCCTGGTAATCGATCCCGAGGATGAAGAGCACCTGTTGATCGGTTGCGACGGCGGTTTGTATGAGACGTGGGACCAGGGACGAACCTATGATTTCAAGCAAAACTTGCCATTAACGCAGTTTTACAAACTGGCTGTATCCAACGACGAGCCCTTTTTCTACGTTTACGGCGGGACCCAGGATAATGCCACACAGGGCGGCCCTTCGCAAACCAACAACGTGCACGGTATTCGCAACCAGGATTGGTTCATCACCGTGTTTGGGGACGGGTTTGATCCGGCCGTTGATCCCAACGATCCGGACACGATTTATTCTCAATGGCAGTACGGAGGATTGGTTCGCTTTGACCGCAAGTCGGGTGAGCGTGTGGATATCAAGCCGCAAGAATCCAAAGACGGTCCGCCATTAAGATGGAACTGGGATTCGGCCTTGATGATTTCGCCGCATGACTCGAATCGTATCTACTACGCTGCCCAGATGTTGTTTCGCAGCGACGATCGCGGCGACAACTGGGAACCTGTGAGCGAAGATTTGACGCGTCAGATCGACCGCAATCAGCTCAAGGTCATGGGGCGTGTGTGGGGCGTCGATGCGGTGGCAAAGAATGCCTCAACGTCACTGTATGGAACGATTGTGGCCCTGGACGAATCGCCTTTGGTCGAAGGTCTTATTTACGTGGGCACCGACGACGGCCGAGTGCAGATTACTGAAGACGGCGGTACCAACTGGCGGGCCGTGGACAAATTCGGAACGTTGGATGTACCGGAATTCGGTTACATCAACGATATCGAGGCCGACCTGCACGATCCGAATACGGTTTACGTGGCCGTGAACAACCACAAGCGTGGTGACTTTAAGCCCTACATTGTCAAATCCACGGATCGCGGGCAGACATGGCAAGAAATTAGCGGCGATCTTCCTGAGAGGGGAAGCGTCTACACGCTCAAGCAAGACCACGTTAATCCCGCCTTGCTGTTCTGTGGGACTGAGTTCGGTTGCTTCTTTACTGTGGACGGCGGAGCCAAGTGGGTGCAATTGAAGTCTGGGATCCCAACCATCGCCATCCGGGAGATTGAGATTCAACGTCGCGATGATGCTTTGGTCTTGGCTTCCTTTGGTCGCGGATTCTTTGTTCTTGACGACTACTCCCCGCTTCGCGATTTGACCGTGGAACTGTTGGAGGAGAATCACATGTTCCCCATCAGCAAAGGCAGGATGTTTCAACGGATCAATCCGCTTGGGTCGGGTACACGCGGTTTTCAAGGCGCGGACTATTACACCGCTCCGAATCCCGAATATGGGGTTGCTTTCACATTTCACTTGAAGGAAGCATTAACCACCAAGAAATCGGAGAGACAGAAGAAGGACCGCGCGTCCAGCTCGGCTGGTCGTGACACTCCCTATCCGTCTTGGGATGACTTGAAGGCCGAGGACCGCGAAGTCGCCCCCTCACGCTGGCTGACGATTCGAGATGAAGACGGCGAGGTTGTCCGCAAGCTTTCCACCACGACCGGCAAAGGCTTGGTACGTGCTTACTGGGATTTTGCGTATGCATCCGCTGGTCGTCGAGGCTCCGGACCGACGGCAGTGCCGGGTAAGTACACGGTGGAAGTTAGTCAGATGGTCGATGGTGAAGTTACCGAGGTGATCCCTGCCACCGAATTCGAAATTGAACCTCTGAATTTTGGCGACACGGAGGAACTGGATCGCCAAGAAATACTTGAGTTCAGCCGTGAAGTGGGCAAGTTAGCAAATGCGGTTTCGGCTGCTACGCAATTGGCTTCGGATGCCGCGGACCATCTGGCTGCCGTCGAGTCGCTGACCCGTTCCGCTGCCGAAGTGGATCCCAGCATGTGGAAGGAGATTCGCGAGCTTCAAGTGCGTTTGCTGGACCTGCAGGAGAAATTTTCTGGGGATCCGACACGTGCGCAGCGTAACGAAGATTCCATGCCTGGCTTGCAGTCGCGTTTGCGGAACGCAATGTTTGGCGCCATGGGCAGTACTACGGGTCCGACAGGTACTCATCGCCGTCAGTTCGAAATTGCTGTCGAAGAGTACGAGGAATTGACGGATGAACTCAAGCAGCTGATCGAAGAGGATGTGCCTGAGCTATTGAGTAAGTTCGACGACATCGGAGCCCCCTGGACGCCTGGCCGAAAGCTTCCGGATTGGAAGTAGATGCCCGAAACAGGTTGCTATGAGGCAGGGATTGGTTTCCTGACTTCTTGCCTATCGTGCTTGCGGTTTGATCCCGACAGATCGGTCTAGAGCATTACCAGTTATGACGTAGGATCGAAAGTCGCCG
>JANSWS010000425.1 GCA_024743355.1 bacterium | reverse complement strand
GTTGGTCAGTCTCGGATTCCGCGGATTCAATACGCGCCAGGCCCATGTCCAGGATGCGTACCGTGCCATCGCCGTCCAGAAGTAGATTCGATGGCTTGATATCGCGGTGAATGATTCCTCGAGTGTGTGCGTACTCCAGTCCACGGGCAGCCTGCTCGATGCAGTTCAGTGCCACGAAGATGTCCAGCGGTCCATGCCCTTGAACGATGGCGGCCAGATCCGCTCCCTCGACATATTGCATGACCAAGTAATGCGTCCCGTTGCACTCATCGGCATCATAAGCGGTTACGATGTTCTGATGGTCAAGCTTGGCAGCTGCACGAGCTTCACGATGGAATCGCTGAACCGCTTCTTCGGATTTGGTCAAGGAAGGCGAAAGAACTTTCAGGGCGACTGTGCGATCCATGCGTCGGTGTTGCGCTTTGACGACCACCCCCATGCCCCCGTCTCCGAGTTTGTCGGTGACCACGTAATTGCCGAGCACCAGGCTCTTGTGTCGCGCGGCATAAATTTCGCGGGCCTGAAAACGCGTTAGCTTCCTCTGACGAACAAGCAGCGTGGCGAGATGCTTCACATCACCGATCTTGTCTTCCGGCAAAGTTTGCAAAACGGCTTCCAACTCCTGCGCCGTGACCAACCCGCTTTCAATCACTCGCTGCGAAAACAGATCCATGGGTTTCCGCACCGCAACCGGTGACGGGGTGCTAATCGGCTGTGAAGGTTTGCTGGTGGGCGGAGAAGTCGGCCGTTTGACTGCCGTATCGGGGGCAGACACGGAGGATGGCGGCTTCGGTTGCTGGATGGAAGAACCGCCAAGTTTGGCTTTGAAAGTGTTGCCGCAGGACGGACAGCGAATCGTTGCAAATTCACGTTGCGTGGCTTGGAACCTCAGCTTCGAACTGCAAAAAGGGCAGCTGACCTGCTTCAAAGTACTCATCGGAACAACGTACTCTCATTTGGGGTGACGTGAACCCTCGATGGTACCCGAAATCGAGGCTGATATCTAAATTTGCTGCCACATAGACGAAAATTGACCCGGTTCGAACACTGGGCGAAGTCGGGGAATCAGGCATTGGCTAGACGGACGCAGCAGCATCGAGTACGCACTTGCTGGCGCTTCGTGCTTGTAAATCCATGCAAAAATGCTGCACAGCGTTGGCGACTGAAACTCACTCACTCACTCACTCACTTGCTCACTTGCTCACTCACTCACTTGCTCACTCACTCACTTGCTCACTCACTCACTTGCTCGCGCTTCGTGCTTGTATTTTCGGGCGAGCCGCTCGATACAAAATGCTGCACAGCGTTGGGCGCAGCAGGCTGTTCGCCATAGGCCTTTCGCCTTGCGGCTGTCCGCCTCACCTGACATCAGCGGCAAGCAGTAAGCGGGACCGCTCTTAACGGGGCCCAATTGAGCTTAGAGTGCGGGCGAAGTCTTGCATGTTGGGTACCGCCGTTCCTCGGTAGTGCCTACGGCGGACCGTGTTGCCATAGAAGTGCAATGGACGATAGGGCCGCTCAGTGATTGGCAGCTCGTTGGTCTTTTGACGGTCTTGTCCGACCTTTAGCACGCGATTCGTCCATTCGGGTTCCGCGGCTGTCGAATAACGGCTTGAGATGCAGCCTGTCGAAAAGATGGCGAGCAGGATAAAAATGGTTCTTGCGGTACTGGAAGCTTTGCAAAGCACTTTGGGTTCACTCCTCAAAAAGCAATAAACTCCTCCAGGACGCCGACTCAGCCTTCGATTCAAAGCCGAGAGTGAATACGTTTCGCGTCCAATGGCTTGTTTCGCCTGTCCCTTGGCAAGGCATTTGAGCCAGAAACAGTAGCTCATCGAGGCACTGCGTGCCGAGAAAATGCAGCTTAATACCCGCCCCTAGAGTCTGCCCGCGACGCAAAATCCGCATGTTCGGCACGACAGGACAATGATGCTGCCGAGCGAGGAAGGGGGCGAAAACGAGTCCTTGCTTCGACTAGTCGCCACCGATACCCCAGTTTTCGCCCATTTGAGTGCGAGTTAGTACCCTGTCCCCGGGCGGAAATGCCCCTTTCGTGTATCCTATTGGCGGCCATCTACTCGGGCCGCGGTAGTCCACACAGGAATGATTCTGATGCGAGCCTTCAACAAAGTGTTTGTCATTTCGTTGCCCCGTTGCGCGACGGTTTCCATGTGCGACGGTTTGGGAAGACTCGGTGTTCGTCTCGCGCATTTGGGAAAGATCTACGGTGAGGAAACTCCGCCACACAATGATCCCCAACGCTTGGCCGAAATGCACGCCCAGATATCGGAGGGCAACTTTGATCTCGACATTCTCAAGCTATGCGATGGCCTGATCGACTACCCCGCCTGTATTCCCACCGTCTTCGAGGCTCTGGACCGACAGTTTCCCGGTTCGTTGTTTATCAATGTGCGACGCGACCACAATGTCGATGCCTGGTTGCGTTCCGTGGAAAGGCAGTTCGTGGGACTGCAGTTGATCAAGATGGGGGCCGAGTCCACGGAAACCGACCGCGAATTCATGCAAGTCATGCGCAGTTTCCGTGCCGGGACCTTCGGGCAGGCTGAGTTTGATGCGGACGTTTACCGTCAGGCTTATCAGCGTCATCAGCAGTTGATCGCCACTTACTTTGCAGGTCGGGAGGCTGATTTACTCGATTTCGAGGATATCAGCGTCCTTGAGATGCATGGCTATGAGATGCTCGGCAGATTCCTGGAGTGCGATACCCCGGCGGCACTATTTCCCCGCGTCAATGATCACAGCGATGCTCCCCGTTTGGCCTTTCTGAAAGCGGTCCGTGAAGGGCGAATTCAATCCCAAACGGGAATCAAAGTTGAGCTTTAAGAGCGAGTCACGCTGCGTGTTGCTGACGCGACCGCCAGAGGAAAAGTCTCCCAGCTGAGTTGGCCACCAGCTGAGTTTCCCTGCCAAGTTGCCTGCCGCGGACAGCATGGGGTCTTATATCTGCAGCGCGTGCGGCTGGTTATCGCGGCTCACTGGTCTTTGCTAAAAGTGTGAACAGGATACCGACCATGAGTGTGGCGACAAACCACCCCAGGCCGATACACCAAATGGCCATCGGCGGGTAGCCGCCATAGGCCTGTGAAACTTCAGCCACGAGAGCTTGATCGAGCAGAAAAATCAGCAAGGCCGGTATCACAATCCGAATATTAAAGTCAAGCCAATGCCGGTCGAGCCACAGGATAACGACGCTGCCCACAACGAGTAGTCGTCCGACAGCGCTGGCTACCGACTCCGGTTGATAGCTGGCAAGACCCCACCAGGTTAGCATCAGCACACCGGTAATCATCAGCCGCATGAGAAAGCTGATAGTGTTTCCAAAGCGAAATACGTGATGCTCGTCTAGATGGGACCGCAAGCGACGGGCGGGTAACAACCAGCCAACGATAAGTGCTTCGCAAATAGCCACAATGACCAAGCCATAGGTCGTGAGGAAATGGTCGACCAGATCCAACCAAAACAGGCCCGACTGATTGCAATAAATCACTCCTCCCGCGAAGCCAATCGCGCACAGAGCAGGCGATAGATATTTTCGATGCCAACCGAATTGATCGTGTAAGGCGGCCATAAATGCTTCGACGATGGAAATTGTCGAAGAGATACCTGCCACCACCAGCGACAGGAAGAACAGACCGCCAAAAATAGGTCCTGCCGGTCCCATTTGCGTGATAATGGCCGGGTAGGTTTTGAAGAGCAGACCAAAGGACCCCATCTGCGATTCAAAGGCTGCCAGTTGGGCGGCTCGCTGTTGGGCTTCCGCATCGACGGCTTGCTCGGAGGACACAGCAGCTGGGGAAGCCCGCATTGCTTGCAGGTCAATCCCCCGCTCGTGAGCCAACATGCCGATGGCAGAGAAAACCGCCAGACCTGCAACCAGACTGAAGGCACAGTTTCCGATGGCGATCAGGAAACTGCTGGTTGGGATATCCGCATCTTTGGGCAGGTAACTGGCATAGGCCGCCATGACTCCAAAGCCCAATGAAAGCGTGAAGAATATCTGAGTAAAGGCGTCGATCCAGGTCCGGGCTTCAAACACCTGAGACCATTGCGGCTGAAGGTAAAGCTGCCTGCCCTCCATCGCTCCTTGGAAGCTCCACGACCAGATCACTAAGACCAAAGTGATCGCTACCAAAACCGGGATGAAGATGCGATTGGCCAGTTCGACACCACGCTGCAACTCGCGACGCGTAATCCACCAATTCAGCAACCAGATTGCCGCTAGTGCAAGCACCACACCAGGCTGGAACTGACCAAAATGAAATCCATCCTCGGCCGAATAGATCGAAAAGGGCACGCCGTCGCTGAAGGCACCAAGGAATTTCTCGTCAAAGAAATCGTTGACGCCAGCTACATTCCCCCATGGCTGTGTAAACGAGTAGATCAAATAAATTCCGCACCAGGCGATCACGGGACCGTAGTAAGCGGCGATCCCAAACATAACAAAGGAAATACTCCACCATCCAAGCCACGAAAACCTGGGATGAATCTGGTGCAAGGCCTGCGGAAATCCTCTTCGGAATCGATGCCCCAGACCGAATTCCAGCATCAGCAATGGCACACCCACGATGAACAAGGCGACAAAATAGGGAACCAGAAAGGCTCCGCCACCGTTGCGATAAGCGATATAGGGAAAGCGCCAAATATTTCCCAAGCCAATGGCCGAGCCGAGGGCAGCCAACACAAAGCCTGTCTTTGATTGCCATTGTCCTCGTTGGCTCATACTCACCTCATTGAAATATGTACGACCTGTTCGAGCCGGTCGATGCAATTGGGGGACTCGGGTTCCGTTAATCGGAATGGTCGCCAACGAATCTATACGCCAGGCGACGGCTCGCGGCTGCGAACTGGCGTTCAATTACGATCGCGCAGGAGGCTCACTTGCCCTTTTACTTCGGACCGTCCGCATCGTTCAACCCAGCTTGAGCAGCTGACTGAGGATCGATGGAGTCATTTCTGCTCGGGCTTTCCTCTTCACTCGCGTCGCCCCGAAGGTCTCCCGAGGGCGGGGGCAGCTTGTCGGGAAAGTAGTTCGGGAAAAGGCTGATTAGCCCCGTTTGCTGCTGGCGTAAACGCAAAAATCGAGCTTCCGCGTGCTGGTTTTTCAATTGCTGGAGTTCCACTTGAGCGCTGGTGGCCAAGCCCTTGCTGGCCAACCTTTGCAGGCTCATCAGTTGGCTGGATTCTTCTCGAAGCATGATGCGAGCCTCCAGTATTTGAGTATTCAAGGCGGCCATGTAGTCATCGGCAATGAATTGCAGTACGCGTTTCGTTCTGCTTGGCGAGAGAGCGTCTTGAGTTGGTTGCTCGAGCGGTTGAGGGGGCATGGTGGATGGGCCCGACTCCCCTTCACTGGCTACCTCGACCTGTGTTGGTTGGTCCGCCTTCTCCTCCAGAGTCATTAGTAGCTGCAGGAAGCGAAAACTGTCGAAATTCTGAGACGGATGATCGGCGGCACGCTCTAGTTTTGCAATTCGACCTTCCAAGCGACTGATCTCTGCCTGGCGGTCGATTCTCTGGCCCTGAATCGAGGTCCGCAGAATTTCATCGCGTTGGTAGAGTCGATCCACGCGTTGCTGTGTGAGCGGGTCGGTGCCGGGTACCGGTGGAATGTATTGGGCGAATAACTTCGAAATGCCGCAATTCGGAGCGGCCATGGCCAACAGGCAGCACAGCGAGAACACGAGCGGCGTTTTACGGGACATCCAAAATCTCCTTTAACCTTTGGGGACAAGGTCCCTCGAATATAGCCGATCTAAGTGTATGATTCTGTCTGGGATTTCAAGCGTTCCAGAAATGACGTGGGTTTCAACCTCCAGGAGCAGCAACATGAGCGAATCTGAATCAGCGACTGTAGCCCGTGAACATGCACCCCGACTCATAGAAGAGTTAGCCCACCTGAAGCAGCATTGGTGGTGGATGACGGTTCTTGGGGCCCTGCTGGCGATCTGTGGCATTTTTGCCATCGCCTACCCCTTGGTTTCTTCGGTCAGCGTTGTATTCGCGCTCGGGGCAGTGCTGCTGATCGCTGGAATCGCAGTCATCATCAGCTCGTTTTGGACCGGCACTTGGAGTGCGTTCTTGGTGCAATTGTTAATTGGAGTGATCTACGCGGTGGTGGGTGTGATGATCACCGAAACACCGGTTGAGGCAACGGGTGCACTGACTTTGCTGGCAGCCGCGATCTTTGTGGTTGCCGGAATCTTCAGAATGGTTGCAGCCATCAGTATTCGCTTTCCGCAGTGGGGGTGGGTCTTGCTCAATGGAGCCGTCTCGCTGCTGCTGGGAGTCTTAATTTTCAAGCAGTATCCGGCCAGTGCATTGTGGTTGATCGGTACCCTGTTTGGCGTCGACATGCTCTTTAACGGTATCACCTGGATCATGCTGTCCTTTGATATCCGCAATCTCAAAATCAGAGACTTAGGGTGAGGCCACTGGCCGACGCCATGCGGCCCGCCGCATCCGTAAATCTTGCCCTGGACTCCGTAGCTACCTTCGCCAGAAGGTGGAAGAAGCATCGTATCAGCAGCGATCCACGCTGCTATGTGGGCGAATTGGTCAAGGGGGTTTTTCGGGATCGTTGGGAAATTCCGTCTTGCATCGCATGCTGCTATTCGATCG
>JANSWS010000483.1 GCA_024743355.1 bacterium | reverse complement strand
TTCTGCCTTTCTCCGCAAGATTTGGCTTTCGGATGCATAGCCGTAGGATATAGATAGTTGAGGTCCGAAGCCGGTTGGCGACTCTCCGCCCATTCAGACGTACCCGCCGCCGTACACTCGGAATTCTCCGCCCATCTTTGCCATCTTCTACAGTTGTACAGATAGGCAACTCTGATCTCAGCCGCCTTCGTGGAGAAATGTCATGCTTTCAATCCTGCCGCAAACACGCGTGCATCGCCAAACAGCATTCGTCTTGGTTCTTATGGCCTTGGTCACTTTGGGCCAGTCCGCCACTGCCCAAAAGCGCCCCCAACCCGCCGTATCCAGCGCCTATCTGAGCGGACAATGGCTGGGCGAGGCGATTCCCCAGGATTCACGCACGCATGATTTCGGAACCGTTGCACGGGCAGCCAAAACGGAACACCGCTTTTTCATCACCAATCCCTTGGATCAGCCCATTCACCTTCAATCGGTTCGGGCAAGCTGCGGTTGTACGACTCCCTTCATCGAGACGGAATGGATTCAGCCCGGCGAACAAGGCTCTATTTTGGCCCGTTTCAATACGGACACCTTCACCGGCAATCGCAAAGCAACGCTCACCGTCAGCATCGACCAGCCGAGCTATACGGAACTGCAGCTCCAAGTTCGCGGCTATATTCGTAGTGACGTAGTCCTGCATCCCGGCGAGTTGCAGTTCGGACAGATCCCGGAAGGCGAGGGCAAGACCATAGAGGTCAGCTTGGATTACGCTGGCCGAAGCGATTGGGAAGTCACTGAAGTCACTTCCGAGCTGCCTTTTGTCGATACAAAGCTGGAACAGATAACCCGTGATTCCGGCCGGGTCAGCTACCAGATCACCGCTACCCTGAAAGAGGATGCTCCGGTCGGCTTTGTCCGTAACCAACTGGTACTGCACACAAATGATCGACGCTTAACATCCCTGCCACTTCCGCTAACTGCGGATATTCAACCCAGTCTGCAGGTTCGTCCCCAAGAATTCGAACTCGGTGAGCTCAAGGCAGGGGAATCGGTTCAAGAAAGGCTCGTGATCAAGGGCCGCAAGCCGTTTCGCGTTCTCTCCATAACCTCTAACGACGTGGGGGTAGAGTTCACCCCCGCTGAAGAAGCCAAGCTCGCTCATGTCATCAATCTAAAGTTCGAACCGGCTGCGGATGCGGACGGTGAGACGCGCGGCAAACTGATTCTTCAAACCGACCTCAGTGACGAGCCTCTCGAACTCGAACTGAGTTACTCGACAATCAAGCGGATTGACTAAGGACCGTGTGTTGCTGCCGATCGGTTAAAGTTTGCGGTCCAATCCGCTTATGCCGTCTATGCTTGCCACATTGGCTGTGCGTGAGGGCATCTTTCGCGATTTCTGTGTCCGCCGCAACCGATCTTTCTTCGACAACCGTCTTTCTGCCGAGAGACCAACGCCCAGTTGAACTGCGAAGGCGTTTCCTTTCGAGGAAAGAGCCTGGAACCTACGCAGCGACGGCATCATGGAATGCGCATCGCAGCCGCAGTTGATTCACCGGCCAGCGGCTTAACGGCAGCCATGTTTGATTAGCTGGGACAAGGATGTCCCCAACGGGAACGAAGTAGGAATCAAGGAGGATTCAGGTGACGCCATTCCGCGCGCGGCTCCCGATGCTGGGGCTCAACCATGTCGCATCAACAGGCAGGCTGGCCAAGGTCTGGTTGCTGGTGGCCGGTGTAGGCCTGATTTTCTCCGCGTGCCCCGAATTTGTCGGCTTGGCCCGCGGCCAATATACCTCCGTGGAAGAAGGCTATGGCCCGAGCGCTTTTCCCGCGCGGCCCAGGCTATCCGCGCACTCCAGCCTACAGAATTCTACATACGGCTCCCCTTCTCCGCCGGTTTCACAACAACTGCCGGCCAACACATGGGGACGCTCTTCTGGCTCTCAAGCAGGCCACTATGGCCAACCTCAGCTGGCCCCGCCGCTCCCGCAAACTGATTTTGCCTATCCGACAGGTATGCCAACCTTTGCGGCCCCCGCACAGGTCCACTATCCATCTCATCCGCAGAGCCCGCCTGGCTCCAATCCCTCTTTGTACGGAGTTCGAGCCGGGATGGTCGGGGAAGTCTACCCAAGCCAAAATCAACCATTGCCGGGTGGAATTCCCGTTTCGGCCTTTCAATTGACTTCGGAACAGCTGCAGGACGATTCGCTGGGCGCGGCCGCATTGCCGACCGTGGATCCCGACTATTTGTACGGCCCCCTGAATCCAAACACAGCTACTCCGCAACCCAGAACAGACTCCGCTATCACAGCGCCAGGCAATTGGGGCCAAGCGACGCAAGGCGGACCGCCACAACCGCAGCAGCCCTTTTACGTCCAGGACTACTCTAGCCAGCACTATCCGCAGCCATACTCGTCGCAACACTACGCTTCGCCGCAAACACAGTATCCACGCGTTGATCCCATCACAGCACAGCATGCCCCCGCTCCCACTTCGCAAGTTCCGCTTGCGCCCCGCGACAACGCCTTACCGCCGCCAGCCACATCCTGGAACGCGGCGGTAGATGCGGCTGAGCAAGAGGCCTACGGTCTGGCACCCAACTGCGCCCAATGCGGAAGCAATCCGATCACACAGGGCTGCTGCGACACGTCGTGCCTGACCGGCCATGGCCTGGGTTCAATGTGCCTTATGCCGCCCTATGCCAGACGATGGTTTGGCGGCGCGGGAGCTCTGATCTTCTTTCGGGGCGACGAAGATTCTGTGCCCTTGGCCTTTGCCGACACCGCCTACAATCCGGATACGCTCACGACTCAAGATGCGGCGCAGGCTGTGGCGGGCGGATTCGAGATCACCCTTGGTCGCTATTTCAACTGCGGCCGCAATGCCTTAGCGGTCACCTATTGGGGACTCTTCCCAGAGAATGCGGAATGCTTGCGGGAACGTACCGGATGGGGCGACTATCGCTCACGTCTCCCATTTCAGTACATCGAGATGTCGGGCACCCCCACTTCACCCGGCTCGCCAGCCTGGGTTTACGATTGGTACGACAATGCATTCAGCCATACCGTCAAAAGGGGCTTCGCCTACCAAAATCTCGAAGTGAATTTGTTGGGCTTCGCTACTGGATGCGCTGCGCGGCGCTTCGCTTGCCCCACCCGCAGTATTTTCGGTGGCCTTAGGGATCGTTGTGGCAGTTGTGATGGCACGGGCTGCGACAGCTGCCTGGATCACTCTGGTTCCACGCGTTATGCAACTGGGCCCTGTGGACTCGCGCCCCCGGCCTGTGGTAGCTATCTGAATTTGACCTGGATTGCCGGCTTCCGCTACTTCCATTTCGCAGACGATCTGCTGTTTGGAGCCAGCCTGGACGATCCTTACATCGATCGGTCTGAAGATGACATGTACTACACCGTGGACACCACCAATGACTTGTTTGGATTCCAAACCGGTTGCCGAATGGATGTGTGCCTGGGGCGCCGCTTGAATCTGTACGGACTTACGAAGGTGGGGGTCTACAACAACTTCTCTACCATGTATTCGCGAATTGGCACCGATTACGCTTGGGCCTATCTGAACGACAGCCGTTCACCGGCTAATCCCGACCAGTGGGGAGCCTATCTGTTTGATGAATCCAAAGACAATATCGCATTCCTGAGCGAAATTGGTGCGGGCCTGGGTTACCGCCTAACTTGCTGTCTGAGCGCCAACGTCGGCTACCGGGCGGTCATTGCCTCGGGCGTGGCGACGGCTCCAGGCAATGTGCAGACATCCTTTGCCAACTACCAGGACATACGCGACTACGACGTTGACGAAACGCTCATTCTGCACGGTATCAGCATCGGCGGCGTTTACAATTTCTAGCCCGAGTGACGTAAGCCTCGGCGTTGAGACCACAGGCTGGATAGCTCGCCCATGAAAGGCTCGCCTCGGCGAGCCGAGTGTGGCCCAAGCCTGGCTCAAGTGCCGCCATTCGTCCCAAGTGTCCAGACGCTGGCCTAAATCTTTCCAAAGTCGACCACGCTGGCCAGGCAGGGTTATTCTTAGGCTTGGCTAGTAGCGGGGTAATTGAAGTTGCGTGAACTATATCTCAACCATGCTGGAACGAGTTGGCCCAAGCCCGTCGCCGTTATGGAAGCCGTCCAAGAATACATGAACCTTTCGCCCGGCGAGTGGCCGGAACGCTTTGAAGCTGCACATGTCGCGACAGCCCGTTTCTTTGGAATCGATCAGCCAGACCAACTGCTGCTGACACCAGGATGTACCTCAGCACTGGCAGTCGGTATCTCGGACTTCCCGCTGGTTCGCGGTAAACGAATTCTAACAAGTAGCTGGGAACACCACGCGCTGTTTCGACCGCTACACAAATTAGCGGAGCGTGGAGTTCGGGTAGAACGTGTACCGCCGGAAGCCCGTCGTGAATCGCCTGACTTGGCCGGGCCCATGGATCTCGAATGGCTGGAAAACGAGCTATCCAAGGGGGACGTGGCGCTCATTGCCGTGACCGCGGCCTGCAATGTGACAGGGCAATTGTTGCCCTGTCAAGAAGTCATCGCGTTGGCCAAGCAATTCGGTGTCAGCACCTGCCTGGACGCTGCTCAAGTGGTGGGCTGGCAACGTCTGGATCTGCCGAAATTGGGGGCGGACATCGTAGCCTTTGGCGGCCACAAAGGCTTGCAGGCGCCTTGGGGAATCGGTGGACTGTATCTTGCTGACGACCTAAGCATGTCGTGTACATCGGCGGTTTGCGAATTGCCAACCGCGGGCATGACAGCCAATCCACGTTCACGCCCCGGCTACTGTGATGCCGGTTCGGTCGATCAACTCGCGCTAGCCGGACTCCATACGGCCCTGCCAATTCTGGCTCAACGCGATCCAGCGGCCGATGTACGCCGGGCGCGAGCCCAAATTCGTCGCTTGCGTGCCTTGCTGGAGTCCATGGAAGGCGTGCGTATCTATGCCTCCGCCGAATCGGAACCCGCCATTCCCACGTTGGCATTTCATCTACGAGGAAAAACCAGCACTCAGACCGCCGTAGAACTTCGACGCCGCGGCTTGCTTCTAGGTAGCGGTCTGCATTGCGCACCCCTGGTTCATGAAACTCTGGGGACCCAGGATACCGGCTTAGTACGATTGTCCGTCGGTATTGGGCAAGCTGATGAAGAAATCGATTCGGCTGTGGAAATCCTCCGCGACACACTAACGCGTTAGCGCGTTGTTGCAGTTCAATTTTAGGATAGTGGACGAGGCGACGAGTCCGAGAGCCTTGCAAACTGCCGGGACTCGTCGCCTCGTCCAATACAGCCAACCCGAGTTTTCAATTGAACAAATGATGGCAAATATG
>JANSWS010000799.1 GCA_024743355.1 bacterium | reverse complement strand
TGGCATGTCGCCAGAGCTTCAGGGCTTACTTCGGCACGTTCAGGTCGCCACTCGGCAAGCGGGACCTACTGTACGTACCGCCTGCCGGGTGGTTCGTCGCGGTGGCGTTGGCCAGCGAGTGGATTCTGAACTTAAGGCAGCGTTCCCATGCATGCTGAGGATGGCTTGAGGTTGATCTCTCATCGACGCGAAGCGCTCTGATGCTTGCAGAGTCGCTGCATGTATTGCTGTGGACACGCTCAAGGCTTTGGGCGGCAGTTATTCCCTATCAGACAACCAACATTCGTCAGGATCTACCACATCGATCTAAATTCTCCCTCGTTCAGGTCCCACTCGGCAAGCGGGACCTACCAAGAAGGTCGCCGCTCGGCAAGTGGGACCTACTGTACGTACCGCCTGCCGGGTGGTTCGTCGCGGTGGTGACGGGCAGGGAGTGGTCTCTCGCAGCGTCGAAGCCTTACCAACACGCGGGTAGGTCTCAATTCGGAATCGGCTATTCGCGATCGACTAACTACCGTTCGATTTGAAAGATCGCTTCTTCAACGTTTCCACTTCGTCGAGGTCCCGCTCGGCAAGCGGGACCTACCAAGAAGGTCCCACTCGGCAAGCGGGACCTACTGTACGCACCACTTACCTGGTGGTTCGTCGTGCATTTTGCGGAAACAGCCTTCACACTTCCAGGAACAGCCGCGTTGGGTCCTCGCAAACTTCCTTAATAGTCTTTAAGAAGCTGACCGCTTCGCGACCGTCGATGATGCGATGATCGTAAGTCAATGCGATGTACATCATAGGCTGAATGACGACTTGACCGTCAACCGCCATGGGGCGTTCCTGAATCGCGTGCAGGCCGAGAATCGCGCTTTGGGGCGGGTTTACAATTGGGGTACTGAGCAAAGAACCGTAGACCCCGCCGTTGCTAATCGTGAATGTACCTCCCTCGAGGTCCTCAGGCATCAAGCGATTCTCCATAGCCCGTGAGGCATACTCGCCAATGGTGCGCTCGACATCTGCAAAACTCATGTGTTCGACGTTTCGCAACACGGGCACGACCAGTCCCTTTCCTCCTCCGATGGCGATGCCGATGTCATTGTAGTGTCGGTAGACGATGTTGTTTCCGCGAATTTCGGCATTGACGGTAGGAAAGCGTCTCAAAGCTTCCACGCTGGCCTTGGCGAAAAACGACATGAATCCCAACTTGACTCCATGTCG
>JANSWS010000692.1 GCA_024743355.1 bacterium | reverse complement strand
GCGGCGCCTAACCAATCAGGAAAACAAACCATGCACAGAATCAAAACGAACAAACCGCCAGCTGGGCCACCGGTCTGCCAAAATTTTCGCCTGCTAATCGGTCAAAATCGAAATCAGCGGTCGCTTGATTGAGGACTAGCCACTCTGAACGAAACGGTTTGGAGAACCGTGCCACACTCAAGACCGAAACTCTGGACGAGTTTCGCTACAGATCGTCGCTTCGTTTTTCTCGCCGCTCGCCGCTCGTTTCTCGCTTCTTTAATCGTCTGGATCGGAACTGTCTTTGATGACGAAACGGGCTTTTAATTGGGCGACTTCTTCGGCCAGGCCGGCTGACTTCACGCTGCGTAAGACTTCGTGAAAATCCTTGTAGGCCGCGGGGGCTTCGTCGAGTGGGTAACGCCGACAATTGGACAGAATGTCATGCTGGGCGAGATCTTGGTCGATGGCCTGTTGATCCAAGGTCTTTTTGGCTCCACGGCGTGACATGGCACGGCCGGCCCCGTGATTGACACTGTACGCGCTGATGGCCGCGCCGGGCTTAGCGACCATGACCACAGAGCCGTCACGTGGATTTCCGGGCAACAAGATCGGATGTCCGGTCGATTCAAATGGGGTGCCCTGCAGTTCGGGGTGCCCGGCCGGCATGGCCCGTGTCGCTCCCTTGCGATGAACCCAATGCAATTCCCCTTGAGGATCGCGTTCCTGGCGGGCGATATTGTGACTGATGAAATAAACCAACGTTCCTTGCGTTCCGGGAAGCACCTGCTGAAAAGCCTCCAGTACCAGCTGATTGATCAAGAGATGGTTGACGGTTGCAAAGTTAGCCCCCATGGCCATGTCGCACAGATAGGCATAGGCCTCTGGCGAACCCAGTTCGGCATAGACTAAATCCGCGTCTCCGCCGGGGAAGGCCAGGCCCTGCTTTTTGAACAGGCTTTTCAAGTTGGAAAACTGGTGCGTGGCCAGTGTATGACCGAAGCCTCGCGAGCCACAGTGCGAAAGGAAGCCTACGTTGTTGTCTTGCAATCCAAATGCCTCGCCAATCTCTCGCATTTCTGGATCCTGCGATAGACGCACGACCTCGCATTCGCCAAAGTGATTTCCGCCTCCATAGGACCCCAACTGTCGTGCTTGCAGGGGAAATCTCTCCAGCTTGCGACGACTCATGAGTTGTCCCAGGCGGTGGGCCAGCGAGTCGCTGGTTCCATCCGGGCCGCGATGGTAGGCATCCTCGCAACGCCCGCTCCAGGCCGTCGGAATCCCCAGTTTGCGGAGCACATTCTTGCTCGCACCCTGCGTGGCAACTTCGATTCCGATGCGTTCGTCCACATCGTGACTTTTGGGAACATCGCGAGCCCCCTTGCCAGGCCCCGTGGGGATGCGTTGACAAATGGCTTTTATCAAGGCGCGGCGGGTGGCCGGGTCGGCCACGGCTTCCGCATCCAGGTCCGTTTGCAGCAAGCTCATGGAACATTTGATGTCCACGCCGACCGGACCAGGATAGATATGGCTGTCGGACGACATCACGCAGCCGACCGGCGCGCCGTAGCCCAAGTGAGCGTCGGGGTTCAGTACCAAGCCCGTAACGCCGGGAGCCAAGCGTGAATTGACGGCTTGTTGCAAGCATTTTTCATCGAATCCATCGACGATGGCTGGAGTACCGATAACCACGATCGGCGACCGCTCATCGCCCAGCGGCAACGTAGACACGGCCTCGCTCTGACGTTGCAAGACGCTCTTATAGCCGGTCTCCAAATTCAAACTCATCGCACCTCTTCCCAATCATGCTTGATGCAGCACAGACGCACCTAAGACCCAAACTCTACCATAAAGTTCGCATCAAAATTCTTCGAGTGCGGAACGCACGACAGGATATAGCCTCGGACTTCAGTCCGAGGAAAGCGGATCCCCGTCCTTCCCCACAGTCGCGAAGCGACGACAGGAAATTGCTTTGCGACTAAGGATTGCAAGGAGAGGCTAGTTGCTAGTTGCTAGTTGCTAGTTGCTAGTGGCAGCCCTTTGAAGCTAGCAAAAGGGGCGTTCGTTTTTGATCAATCGGACATTATCTGTTCAACTCTAAATGTTGAGGTTACTCGGATTTAG
>JANSWS010000714.1 GCA_024743355.1 bacterium | reverse complement strand
GCGATTGGCACTGTCTCGATAGTTCTTTACCTCGGACTCCAGCTCCTGCGAATTAAAAGGTTTAGGCCGCGGAGCATCCCAATCACCTTAATCATCTTCGTCGTGACGTTTGGCTTCTTAACGGCTTGGAAACTCGGTTATGAGTCGTCGCAGGACTTGTTTAACAGCACGGAAACGGCCTTCATTAGCCAGACTAAGCATGCGTATCGTGGCGGGGCAATAAGAACCTGTCCGAAAGCCGAAGAGAAACGCGGCTAACGCCAATGCAGCTGATGGTTTTCGGATTGGTGCTCAAGAGGGGATGAGTTGTGATGGAGAAGAAGAGGGAAACACAGGTCCATCTGCGGTCGGGAGAGATCATTTCAGATTCATTCTTTTTCTGGATTGCGATGGCGATAATGGGCTATTCGCTTATGGTCCCGCTGTTGGCCCTGGAGTCGTTGTTTCTAGCTGAATCGCTGCTAGAGTTCGCCTGGTTGCATCAGTTTGCCATCATTGTCTTTGTTGCGATGAAATCGTTAGACTTATTTTGCGAGTTCATCACTCGAGGTTGGCAGCCTGTTTTTCTACTCACTTTGACAGCACTTGGTTTGTTGCTAGCCTCAGTACAGCCGTCCGGACATTGCTGCACTTCTCTTGTGGCGTCCATTGCCGGCATGGCGTCATGGGCCGAAATACAAGCCCATGAAGTACTTTTGCACTTTGCACCGACGCTCGGCTGCGTCGCAATCGTGCTGGAGCCACACTGCGCGGAACTGAAGTTTCTTTGGTCACCAACTCGCTCTGTTCGCCAAAGACCCTCATAGGTCTAAAGCTAAGAACTAGCATGAATCCACTAAACACTAGCGTGTGCTTTTGACGGGGTCTTCTGGCTGTCGGAATGCACAAAGAATTCAAGATAAGGTTAGCAAGAGTACTTCATTGAAGTTAAGGATTTGCCTTGAATCACTGTGTTTGTGGCGACACGGAGAATCTAGAGCGTAAGACGCTGGTGTGGCTGTTGCTGATCAACGGTTCGATGTTCTTGCTGGAACTCGTCGCGGGCTGGGTCGCAGAGTCGACCGGATTGCTGGCCGATTCGCTGGATATGCTGGCGGATGCGTCGGTCTATGCCATTTCACTGTATGCGGTCGGCCGGGCCGCGTCGGTTCAAGTGGGAGCAGCACGCGTGAGCGGATGGATTCAAATCTGTTTGGGGATCGGTGTGCTGGTGGATGTGCTGAGACGTTTTGTGTTAGGCAGTGAGCCCTGGAGCTTGGTGATGATGGCATGTGGCACACTCGCGCTCATCGCCAATGTGGGTTGCTTGGCTCTGTTGGCCAAGCATCGCCAGGGAGGCGTGCATATGAGAGCTTCCTGGATCTTTTCCACCAACGATGTGATTGCCAACCTGGGTGTCATTTTGTCAGGACTGTTGGTTTTTCTGTTCCAAAGCCGGTTGCCAGATCTCGCCGTTGGTGCCGTCGTTTCCACATTGGTCGTGATGGGAGGAGCTCGCATCCTCAGGGAAGCCAAACGCGAGACCTCCGCGGACGCCGAATGAAGCTAGCATGTTCAAAGAAAATGCGGGGCATTCACGCCCTTCGAATCTGACAGCGAACGATCTTTAGGCTGTATCTGACTGGCGAAAACCGAACGCTTTCGCGGGCTTCTCATTCCGCTGCGTCTTGGAATGCGAGTCGCCACGCACAATGCCTTTGCGACTTTCCGACCTCAAGATCTTCGTTCACTGAAGAGACAAGTCACCCAACTAAAAACGCTTCAAGTGGGCCTCCCATTGTTTAGGTCTGGAGTCTGCACTTTAGGCGATCTCATTAAACAAATCGTGGATT
>JANSWS010000445.1 GCA_024743355.1 bacterium | reverse complement strand
TGAAAGCCGCAATCTCCAATCTGGTCCTGAACGCGATTCAAGTTGGCACCCGAGTCCGAATCTCCGCTCGTGTCCCATCTCCGGCAGAATGCGAGATTGCGATCCTGGATGACGGCCCCGGCGTACCCGGCGAACTGGCGGAAAGACTCTTCGATCCCTTCGTGACCTCCAAACCAGAAGGAATGGGACTGGGGCTACCGCTCGTTCAGCGTGCGGCGCAACGACTAGCTGGTAGAATTGACTGGACGAGGGTCGATGGCCAAACGCAATTCGTGTTCCGTTTTCCATTTTACTTGAGCCACCCGCAACCAGAGTTCCGCGAGCTGAAATGACGTCATCTTTGTCCCCCCAAGCTGCGAAAGATGCGCTGGAGACAGTCCACCAGCACCCACAGTCGCCTGTAGTACTGGTGGTGGATGACGAGCCTGCGATTTGCTGGGCGATGGAGCGCTCACTCACCCGAGAAGGCTATCGCGTGGCGGTTGCTTCGTCGGCTGAAGACGGGCTGCAGATCGCCGCGGAGCAGGCACCGTCACTGGTTTTCCTGGATGTGCGCTTGCCGCGTGAAGACGGACTTTCGGCCTTGCCAAAGTTCAAAGCTCTCGCCGCGGATACTCCCATCATCGTCATGACTGCCTTTGGCGACTTGCAAACCGCGGTGGATGCCGTCGCGCAGGGTGCTGCCGACTATCTGACCAAACCCTTTAAATTGGAGGATATCACGCGGGTTTGCCACATGAATTTGCCAGCAGTTCGCCAGCCTGCGAGCCCACACACGACTGTTTCCGTTTCCGATGAAGACGCGCCGAAGATCGTGGGACGATCCGCAGCCATGCAGCACGTTTTTCGACAGATTGCCTTCTTTGCTTCCAGTGACTTATCGGTGTTGATCACCGGTGAAACCGGGACAGGCAAAGAGTTAGTCGCCGCAGCCATCCATCGCCACAGTCAACGTCGCCACAAGCCCTATCTGGCTGTTGCTCCAGTCGCCATGAACTCGGAGCTGATTGAGAGTGAACTTTTCGGTCACGCGCGTGGCGCCTTCACGGGTGCGGAGACAGATCGACTTGGTCTTTTTGAGGCTGCCCAAGGTGGCACCATTCTGCTGGACGAGATTGGAGACCTGGCCGCCAACTTGCAGGTGAAACTATTGCGGGTATTGGAGCAGGGAGAATTCTGCCGGGTCGGCGAAACGAAACCCAGGCCTTGCGACGTGCGGATCTTGGCATCGACCAACTGCGACTTGGAACAATCCGTAGCCGCGGGCCACTTCCGAGAAGATTTGTACTATCGCCTGAACGGTATGCACATTCATCTTCCTCCACTCCGCGAGCGGAGCGAAGACCTACTACCGCTCTGCGAGCACTTCCTGCGTCCTTTGGGGCGAAGCGTCAGTGAAATCGTCAATGACACACTACTTGCCTCGCTGGCAGAGCGTCCTTGGCCGGGTAACGTGCGTGAGTTCAAGAATGCGATCCAACACGCTGCCGTGTTGGCCCGCGGTCGTCCGCTTCAGTTAAGTGACTTCCCTTCCGGTCGTACTTCGGGCATTCCCTCAAATTCACTGCAGCATGCGGTGCTGCTCTGGGCGGAACAACACCTGGCTTCACCCGAGGAGCCGAACAGCGATCTTCTCTCAGCGTTGATGTCGGCGGTTGAGCCTACGCTACTCAGTTTCGCGATTGCCAGTTGTGATGGCAATCGCGCCAAAGCCGCCGAACTACTGGGCATTCATCGCGGCACTCTGCGTGAGCGGCTGAAGAATTACGGACTTGATCCCTGATTGCCCAATCCACCCTCTGGCGTAGCTACCGTCGCCAGACGGTGGATGTAGGTGATTGACTCAGAGTCTGCCCAAATCCACGCTCTGGCGAGCGTAGCTACCCAGACGGTGGATGATGCGTGCTGCGCAAGGGTGCCTACATCGCTTCCTCACCGGCAGGTCGAAACAATCCTTGCTTACGCAAGAACGCATAGGCCCGCCAAAATCGATCCCAGAATTGGTCCGTCCAGAGTTGCAACTCCGGATAACCGGGCAGCAAACAGCCGTTGTACGGATAGCTCGTGAACTCATCGATCTCGATCAATCCAGCACGTTCAGGATTCCGTCCAATGTACTCGACCAGGTCAACGAAATTCTCTTCCTTCCGTTCTTCATCTCTCAAAACTCGATCGTAGGGCTGGTGCTGAAATCGAAATCCATGGCATCCGAGCGAAGCATTTAACTGCCGGCGAAAAAACTTCATAGCTTTCAGTTGATCCGATCGCTCCTCAATCCCGATCCAGACCAGATGCATATGGTCAGGCATCAGACAATAGATGGGGCAAACCAAGGCGTAGCGAAACAATGCGTGCGTCATTAATTCTCGGAAACGATTCAAGAAAATAGGATTCAGCCATCCCTTTTTCCGCTGTTCAATCGTCAGCGTCCAATGAACACAGGCCTTTCCCTGATAGAATTTCGGATCTAATCGCGGAAGGTGCTTACGCTGGTTACACATCTGAATAGACTCCTCTCTATAAGCATGCAAATGTAGCTACCGTCGCCAGACGGTGGATGTAGGTGGGTGACGTAGAGCCTGCCCAATCCACGCTCTGGCGAGCGTCGATATATCAGCAAGATGTTCGAATCGTGCTTGGATCAGAGTGTGCTGAAACGAAGCCCTCTATCCAATTAATAAAGGACGTGGCGATCGGCAACGCCTTACAGTGTTTCTCAAAATGTTGAACAAAAAATTTCTCGACAGTCACCAATACCGAGACTTCGCCCAATCCACCCTCTGGCGTAGCTACCGTCGCCAGACGGTGGATGTAGGTGGATGACGTAGAGATTGCCCAATCCACGCTCGGGCGAGCGTAGCTACCCAGACGGTGGTTGACGCTGCGATTGCTGCAGACCACGCTCTGGCGAGCGTGGCTACTCTACTCACTCGGACCGATTCGTCGGGCGAAGCAACAGCAGAACAGGCAGAAAAGCGGGAAACTATCAGCCCAACAATTTCGCCAGGGTCGTAGCCAGGTCGCGGAGTGCCTCGTCATCGGGAAGGCTAATTCTCAATTGAGGCCGTCCCCGATCGTCTCGCTCGATGGCTTGGCTGAGCTTAAGCTTCAGCGAGTCGACCTTAGCTTTATCAGGCTTAACAGAGCTGCCCAGCAACCCGCCAGCCAGCGAGAGGGCAGCCGACAAGAGTTGCCCGCCAGCCTGGGCGACTTGTTCACGGCGTTGTTCGCCCGCCAGCCTTTCCGCTTCCGCCTCCACGCGCCGTTGTTGGCTCTCGTCCACCGGTGCAGCTAATTGTTGTGGAAGAATCACTTCCAACCTCCGCTTCAGGTCCTCCATCCCGCTTTGCATAGCTACTTCACTGACGTCGCTTTCAAAGTTGATAGAAGCGTCGGCTAGCTCCTGCTTCGACGCCAGCGTGGTTAGTAACCCCTCCTCGATGGTTGGACAACGAGCATTAGTAGTCACAAAATTGTAGACGTGCACGGGCTGCTTCTGCCCCATGCGGTATGCCCGCGCGATACGCTGCTCGAGAACAGCTGGGTTCCAAGGCAAGTCCACATTGACCACGGTATTGGCCGACTGCAAATTCAAGCCCGTAGAACCAGCATTGGTCATGCTGATCACACGGCACTGCGGATCTTTCTGGAATCGGGCAACCAGTTCGGCTCGTTTTTTCTGTGGCACACTGCCATCTAGTCTGACGTAATCGCAATTCAGGTTATCCAACCGAGATTCAATCCTGTCCAGCATCCGCCTCCACTCGCTGAAAAGCACGATCTTACGCGTCGGATCGGCAATCAACTCCGACAATATTTCGCCGATCCGTTCCAGTTTGCTGCTGTATTCGGCCGACTCTTGATCGCATAAATAAGTGCTGTCACAAGCCATACGCGACAGTAGCAAACATTTTTGCATCCGCAGCCGATCCATCTCCGTCATAAACTTTTTTGCCGCAATCTGCGCCACAATTCGCAAGGCGTTGTCGTGAATCTCCAATTGCTCGGCAGTAGCTTCACAGCGAATGACCTGATCGGTCCGATCAGGCAATTGCTTGGCGACCTCGGTGCGGGTGCGTCTCAGCAAGATGGGGCGTATCTTAGTTCGCAACGCGTCCAAATTGCGATAAGCCAGCGTCTTGCCGCGTTCGTCGACTACGTGATGATTATGAAAGAAACGATAGGCTGGCCCCAACAGATCGTCATCCACGAAGCGGGCAACGGTAAAAAGCTCACCCAAGCGATTCTCGAGCGGTGTTCCCGATAGCACCAGTCGGAAAGGACTATCGAGTTGACGGATCACGTTGCTGGTCTTGGATTCATAGTTCTTAATCCGTTGTCCTTCGTCCAGGATGATCAAGTCCCAAGGCACGTCCTCAATCGCTGAGAGGTCACGGAGCACTTGCTCATAGTTGCAAATAGTGAAGAACGTGTCGCTCTGATACTGTTGAATCCTTTCCTGTCCACCGCCGATAACGATCTGGGTGGATCGGCCTGAAAACCTGCCGATTTCGGATCGCCATTGGCTTTTCAACGAGGCTGGACAAATCACCAGCACACGACGAATATCAGCCAGACGGGCCAATATTTCAGCCGTTCCGATCCCTTGGATCGTCTTGCCCAACCCCATGTCATCGGCCAATATGGCTCGTCCCGCACCAGCAGCGAAGGCAATACCATCCAATTGATAGGGCAACAATTCAGCGCTCAGCAGTTCCTTCCTCAGTGGATGCGTATCGACGCGCTGGCGAATCTTTTCACATTCGGACTGGAGACGCTCCTGAGTCAGGCGACGTTGCAAAAACGCTTCGGCATCCGGAAAGATGGTAACTTCATAGCCTGCAGTCTCCAGTGCCTGCAAACGCGTCATGACGTCGGCGTAATCCGTCGTTGATGTCGTGGCCAAGGCCCCCACGATTTCCCGCATCTTCTCATCGCGTCCCAGTGCGGTAGCCTTGTCAGGCAAAAAGAACTGCAAGCCAGTTTGACGACTGCCCTCAAAATCCGCGTACTTGAGTCCAAGTGAAATTCGCTTTCTGCGGTAGGGCGAAAGCAACTTGGATGAAGCGAATTTCCTCTTTATTTTTGCCCGCACATGCATGACGTGCTTGCAAGTACCCAGGCGATTAGTTCGAAAATCTGGACAACTGCAAAAAGCATCGTCACCTTCCATACTTCTTACTGCCACACGATAGCTTCGGCCGCTGGTCGCGCTAGTAACCACATAATCGGTCCAGGGCCTTTCCGCATGTAGCGACCGAACGCTCATCTTTTCATTCTTTGCCCGCTTTTGCCTGTCGGCCAGCATGCGATGCCGCAGCTCATCCGCTGTCAAGTGTTCCAGAGGCACGTCTTCATCGGGCGGCATGGCCAGGCCAAGCACGCTTTTGGCGTCCAGCAAAAACTCCAAGGCTGCACCCAGATGATGGCAGGGACATTCGCACTGGTCGCAACTCAGGGCCAACTGTTTCTTACGGTCGGACGACAAGGTCATGGAAGCGATCGCCACGCCGCCATCGATCTCCGGATCCTCAACACGCACGCGAAACAAGTCGCCCCCCAGATAGACATCGCGATCCGACTGGACTTCAAAAATGCGACCGCCTTGCTGAATTAGCTTATTGCCTTCATCACCGAGCAGCTTGCAAGCCTGGGAATAGGTGAGTGTTCCCAGGCGCTGGTGAAATCGATTGACGCGGGCCTTTTTCGAGGGGCTGCGGCCAGCTGAGGCGGAGCCGTTAGATTTTCTACCGTTCCTGCCGCCATCGGTCGCGGTTTTCGCTTTCTTGCGTTTCGTTTGCGTCGCCATCGCCAACCTCCGGTGAATTCCATGCAACTAAGAACGCCACGAACTAGGCCAATTAGACGGCCCTCAATGCAAGATTTCAACCGGTTCGTTGCAAGAACAGCCCAACGCAATCTACCATTGCCCGAAGCGGAGTTTGCAGTTTTGCCTTTTCGAAAACACGCAGTGTCGCGGTAGACGCCATCTTTAATGAGTCAGGGGCCAGCAACACAAAGAGCGATCCCCACTCCCCCGCACAGCCGCTGGACTCCGCCTTCGTCGCCGAAGAACAGCTGGCCCATAAGGCTAGTCCTCAATCAAGCGACCGCTGATTTCGATTTTGACCGATTAGCAGGCGAAAATTTTGGCAGACCGGTGGCCCAGCTGGCGGTTTGTTCGTTTTGATTCTGTGCATGGTTTGTTTTCCTGATTGGTTAGGCGCCGC
>JANSWS010000053.1 GCA_024743355.1 bacterium | reverse complement strand
GTCTTGCGGCGACAGGTATGCCAGATGTCCATCGACTCAAAATGGGAACGGTTGGGTTGTTCGTAGCCCACACCGTGCATGACCGTGAACAGGCCGTCTTCGAGCAAAGAGGCAACCTCCCGCAATGCTGGATGCATGGCGATCGAATCGCTGACGGAAATAGCCTCGGCTTTGCTGATTGCCAGTTCCGGCCTCGCCTGCCGGTAAGCATCGTTGTCGATGGGGATAATGGTATTCAGACCATCGTTTCCGCCGGAAAGTTGAATTACCACCAGAATCGTGTCGCCTGCCGATTCTTTGAATCCGGCAGCCGCCCTACGCAGGCAGTAAGGCGCGGCAGCGTCCACGCCCAGCACCAAGGAGGAGCCAGCCATTGTTTTCAGCAGATTGCGACGCGAGATCATAATGAGCCCCTCAGCCGATTTGATAGTCGGGCAAAGATACCAGAGTGTGCAATAAACTTCGAAGACGCTGTTCGCTCGCGCGAGCATCCTGGTCAAAATTATCTTGGATGGCCCGCCGCACCGCCGGATTGATGTCTTGGACCAACAAGCGTTCCTGTAGCCAGTCGATGACGGTCGAGTCCGACACCTGATGCATGGCGAAAAAGGACTCTAGATTGCCCTCCGCGAAACGCGTGGAATCGTCGTTGAGTATCCGCTGGGCCAGGTTGGCACGGCCAATCAAGGTGGAGCTGTTGATCCAAGCACGACCGCCATCCCAGCCCTTCACATTCGGAGGATAAAACAAACCCTGACCGATACCGGCCAGTCCTTCCGCCAACTGCAGCGTGTTTGTCGTGCCTTCGACCGCATGCAAGAAGCCCAAGGCGAACTCCACCGGTGAGCGAATTTTTCGCCCCACCGCATGCTGAGAAAAGAAGAGATTGCTACTCAAGATCCGCTGCACCAGAGGGGCGATCTGCAAACCGCTTTGGCGAAAATCGGCGGCCAGAGGTTGGACTAATGCATCGGATGCCGTTGGTTCATCGCACACAAAAAAACGCACCAACTTGCGGACAATAAACAGAGGCATGGATTCCTGTTCGAGCACAATCCGCACGGCGTCTTCACCATCGAATTCTCCCGACGTTCCCAGCACGGTTTTCTGGCCCCTGTCCTGTTGGTAGCGATTCTTGCGAAATTTGTTGTTCTTGATTTCCCAGCCCGTGAAGCACCGGGAAAGCTGCTGTACGTCTTGCTCGCTGTACTGGCCTTCGCCCAAGCAAAAGAGCTCCATCAGTTCCCGAGCGAAATTCTCGTTGGGGCGTAGCTTGCGATTGGAAGCTGAGTCCAAGTAGATCAACATCGCGGGGTCCTGGGCGATTCCTTGAACCAGGTCGGCGAAGTTTCCAAGCGATTCAGCGCGAAGCAATTGGTGTTGCTGCCACATCAAATCAGCATTCTCAACCTTGGCAGCGCTGGTGGCAAAATGCCCATGCCAGAACAAGGTCATCTTTTCCCGAAGTGGATTCGGGGTATGTAACAGACGATAGGTCCAAGCGGCGGAAAGCCGCTTGGGATCTCCCGAAGCCAGTACCGCTTGGGCTAAGCTATCAGCGGCCCGCTCAAAGTCCGCGTTTTGATCTTGAGACTGGACGAATTGTCGAACCACGTCGGCTGGCTGTTGTTCCAGAGCAGCCTCGAGCTGCTCAGAATTTGCCGCGAAACCTGCCCTGCGATAAAGATGAGCTGCCGCACGGCGGTCCCACGGCGTCTCTTGCGAAGGCTGAAAAGTGTCCCAAGCCCATGCGGGGTCCAGCCGGTTCCAATTCTCGTTGTTGACCAAGGACCAGCCCCTCTTAATCACGTACGTTCAGTTGTAGTTTCAGTTCCAGAAAATCCTCAGCGGCGTCCAGCCTGAGTTGCGCCTGCTCGAAAAATCCGATGATCGCCAATAGGAGTCCAATCTCGCCTTCGGCTGCTTCGCGAGCGTGTCCCTTTTCCAGCATGTTTTGAGCTATCAGCTGTTCTCGATTGTCGTTCAAGACAGTTTGCAACACACTCGCATCCAGGTTGGCAATCGTGTTCGGGGCGTCTGCTTGGGCTGAGGTGTCGGCCGGATCCGCCGCTGGGATAGCGCTGCTGGAGACTGCATTCGTCTGTGGGCTTGCGGAGGAGGCGACCTGCAACGCCAATTCCCTGCCCAAGGCTTGCGTACTGCTTAGAATCATGTGCCGCTTCCCAAACACCAGCGAGGGTGAGAAATTGAAGTTGATCGGCGCATCTTCGGCTGCTTCCTCGCCTTTTTCCGCTACATAGCGGGCGCTGACCATCGCAAATTCTTCGGAGCGCTCTTCCGAGAGATCGAACTGTGGCTGACCATTCATAGCCCCGACGACATTCAAAAACCCGATAAAGCTCTGGAACACCCGCCGAAATTCCGGCGCGGTCTGCTGCGGAGTCTTCATCTCCAGCCGTAGAGCAAAGGCGGGTAAATGGATGGCAGGTTTGGGCAGCATGGCAGTAAAGTCCTGCTCAACGGCCACCAACTGCACCGCCGGCCCCAACGCGGCCAGGATGTCCTCGCCGAAATCCTTGCCGGAGAAAAACGTGGTCAGTTGAGTATCCGCTTGTGCGAGCTTTTCGACTGCATTCTCAGTCATCAGGTCTGCGGATCGCAGCCACATTTCCGACATGTCCCGATAAGCGCTCATGGCAAACAATCGCTTGTTGGCCTGCAGCAGCGGGGGCGCAGCCGCGCGACCATCTGCTCCAAAGTAGTAGCTGCGATCAGCCTCGATCCAGGCTTGCTGATGCGGAGTACGCGCAGTCAAGTGAACCGCGTTTTGATTCAGGGATAAGCCGAAGCAAGCGAGAGGGGTCTCTTTCAGATTGGCCACAATCCCACCGAATAAGATTTCCGCCAGGGGGTTGTCGGTTCGACCTGAATAAAGCTCCGCACCCGCGCCTGAATCTCGGATGGCTTGAATATCAAAATAGCCCCAAACCTGATTCGACTCGGGACGCGAACGCATGGCTTGGCGAAATGCCGAGCTGTCAGCCAGGCTGTGGAAAAGGCTGGGATCTAAATCCCCGCTTTGAGCATCGACGTACAAATCCACGATTTTTTTGCCCAGGTCCGATTTGTTGGTCACCAAGAGCCAGGAACCGAGCGGAGCTAGCTTCAGATCCTCTCCGATGCCATAGGCCGTGATGCCCCGGTACTCACCCGTTTTGATCGGATCCGCCTCACTGCCCGGCAGTTTTCCGCCGCGTACTGCTGAAAAAACTGTGTCGCGAAACTGCTGAAGTGCCTCTGGAGTTTCCGCCCGGATCAGGATCGCGAATGCATCGGTTTCCCCATCGATGGCAGCGAATACTCCTCCCGATGTGAGTTGACGCAAGACCTTGGGCCAGCGGGCTCCCATTCCAGCTTCGAAAAGTGCCAGGCCGGCGCGGAACTGAGTCATCTGATTCGACCTCATCAGTTGCTCAAATGCAGGGATCTGCTGCAATTCCTGCCGAAGCGGGTGGTTGATGACCAGATCGGCAATCGCGCTCAAATCCTCGACGACAACGAAGGCCACGCAGGTTTCCGGTAGTAATTCAGCGGCTGCTCCGGTTTTGGCCGCTGATTGTGCCGGCAATTGATGGGGGGAAAGCAACAGGCTTCCGAGTACGGCAGCCAGAATCCCAAGCGGGCTCAATCGGCGAAGCGAGCGGTGAGAATTTTTCATCATTATCTTGTTCGGTGAATGCGGAAACGACGGATTGTATTGTAGTGGCTCAGGCAGGCGATCGCGTCGGCCTCGCGGGCTAATGTTGTGCGTGTTCGTACCTGCAGTCCCTTTATAATGGTGGGAAGTCGCACCTTGTGGCAGCTCCGCAACTTTACGAGACAGCGGGCGGAAACTACATTGTGAGACAACTTGAGCGGCTTTCGCGACGCCTACAATGCCAGTCGCAGATTTGCTCTCAGGCGCCTTCTTGTTCCTGCCTGAACTCGTTGCCTTATACGACCAACTCGACTTGGGGTTTCTATGAATCATCTATTGAATTGCCTTCGGTTCTCTTCCGGCGTGCGTACAAATGCTGGGACTGTTGAGAAAATTGCAACGCTTCCAGGGCCGACGGCCATGTTTGCTGGCCTACTTTCGCTGACCTTCATGGCTGCTCTTGCCAAGGCGGAAGCGGGGCCGAACCAGTTAACGAAGCCGGAAGAGCTAAGCGGTTGGGAACTGCTGTTTGATGGTGATTCGACGGAGCATTGGCGAAATTACCAAAAAGATGAAATTTCCAGCGGTTGGAAGATTCAAGATGGGGCTCTTGTGCGTGCCGAAAAGGGCGCCGGCGACATCATCAGTAAAGAAAAATACCAATACTTCGAGTTGATCCTGGAATATAAAATTTCGGAAGGTGGGAACAGCGGTGTCATGTTCCACGTAACCGAAGACAATCCAAAACCCTGGCACAGCGGACCAGAGATCCAGATTCAGGACAATGCGCAGGGACATGATCCACAGCTGTCGGGATGGCTCTATCAGTTGTACAGCCCCAAGCCTCCCTCCTGGGTTCAAGAACAGGACGTGTTGGACGCTTCCAGGCCCGCCGGGGAGTGGAATCAAATCTTTTTGCGAGTTGCTCCCAATCAATGCGAAGTCTCTTTGAATGGGAATCTTTATTACCGCTTTAAGCTCGGAAACAAAGAATGGAAAGAGCGAGTAGCTGCCAGCAAGTTTGCCAAGTTCGAAGGGTTTGGCGCCGCCGGTGAAGGTCACATCTGCTTGCAGGATCACGGCAACCTCGTTTCTTTTCGCAACATCAAAGTACGGCGACTGAATGAAGACGGCACCGCGGGACAACCGATCACCGGCAAACTTGGTCTCAAGGGCGAGTTAGCATTTCCCAATTTGAAATGGGAAGGCTGGGATCCGATTGATGAAGGCGGAAATATCCGTGCCCTGCGGATCATGGAACTGACCTTTGATCCGGCGAATCCCAAGCGACTGTTCGCGGTCTCGCAAACCGGGCAAATCTTTACCTTCGAAAATGATCCCGCCGTCACTTCGTCCAAGTTGTTTCTCGACCTGAGCGACACTGTGGCTGCCTGGTACGGACGGGGAGCCAATGAAGAAGGCTTGCTGGGACTGGCCCTGCATCCCAATTTCGCTGACAACGGGCAGTTCTTCGTGTATTACAACCACAAAGATGATCACCGATCGGTGATTTCGCGCTTCCGCGTGTCCGAAGAGGATCCCAGTCGCGCGGATCCCGATTCCGAAGAGGTCTTGCTGGAAATCGAGCAGCCCTATCAAAACCACAACGGGGGTTCCATTGAATTCGGTCCTGACGGGTACTTGTACATCGGCATGGGAGACGGCGGGTTGCGGAATGATCCTGAAATCACCGGTCAAGATATTTCGCGTTTGCTCGGCAAAGTCTTGCGGATTGATGTGAATTCCATTTCGCCGGGCAAGAAATACGGCATTCCAGCTGACAATCCTTTCGTGAACATGGAGGGGGCTCGTCCCGAGATCTACGCTCTGGGCTTCCGCAATCCCTGGCGGATTTCATTTGACAGCCAATCCGGTCGCATGTGGTGCGGCGAAGTCGGACAAGAGCTGTGGGAAGAAGTCAACGTCATCGAAAAGGGGGGGAATTATGGATGGAGCCGTCGCGAAGGCAGCTACCCATTCGGCAACAAGCCGCAGCCGCCAGCCGTTGGCAAGATGATCGAGCCGGTGTGGGAATACGACCACACGGTGGGCAAGTCGATCACCGGAGGACGAGTCTACAACAGTGACCGGATGCCCGAGTTGAAGGGCAAGTACATCTATGCTGACTACGTGACGGGTGCCATCTGGGCTCTTAGCTACGATCCAGACTCCGGTAAAGCTACTGCCAATGAGCAGCTTATTGCAGGCGGAATTCCGGTGCTGGCCTTCGGCGAGGACGCAACGGGTGAAATCTATTATTTCATCGACAGTGCCAAGGGAGCTTGCATCTACAAGTTTGCTTCCGAGTGAACTCCGGTACGGTAATTTGAGATCGGCTGTCTTTGCAAATGGGGAACCGCACAGGGCTTGAGAGCGCTCCGACTCTGGATGTGTTCTTACCTTTGGTGCGGTCCCAATTTGCGGTGGGTGGTCTCCCGATGCGCCGGATGGGATCGGTTCTTGAGTCTTTCGTGAGCAGGAGGTACCGATGGTAATGCGGCGGATATTGCTAACCCTTTTGTGTCTGGCGGGCTATTGCGGCTGGCCGTTGGGTATGGGCCAAGTCCATGCGGAGCGAGATGGGCGACCCAACATTGTCATCGTGCTGGTGGATGACATGGGGTTTTCCGATATCGGCTGCTATGGCGGTGAGATTGACACGCCCAATCTGGATCTTATGGCGGCCGGCGGCTTGCGATTTACACAGTTCTACAACGCGGGGCGTTGTTGCCCGACGCGAGCCAGTCTGATGACCGGATTGCATCCGCATCAGGTAGGCATCGGCCACATGACGGAACCGCCCGAATCACCGCTGGGTTTTGAAGGCGCCTACCAAGGACATCTCAACAAGCGATGCACGACGCTGGCCGAGGTGTTGCGAAACGCTGGCTACCACACCTTGATGACGGGCAAATGGCATTTGGGCTACCACTCCCAGGATGATTGGCCCCTACAGCGTGGCTTCGACCGTTACTTTGGCGGTATTTCCGGCGGCTTCAATTATTTCAGACCCAGTGGCACGCGGGGGATGACGGACGGCAACCAGGCCGTGGATACCGATGACGACTTCTACGCGACGGACAGCTTTACCGACATCGCCTGTGAGTATTTGAGTCAGGTTACGGCACAAGATGACCGGCCGTTTTTTCTGTATCTCGCCTACAACGCTCCGCATTGGCCGCTCAACACCAAAGTGCAAGAGTTCCACAAGTACAAGGGCCAGTATCGCCAGGGATGGGAGGCTTTGATGCGAAGTCGTCTGGCCCGGCAGAAAGAAATCGGGCTGTTTCCCGATGATTTACAGCCTGCGCCCCACGTGGGACCCACATGGGATTCGCTTAGCCAGGATCAGCAAGATGAAATGGATTCGATCATGGCGGCCTACGCTGGCTGTATCGATTCGATTGACCAAAACATGGGCAAGCTGATGCGACATCTCGAGTCGCTCGGCGCACTGGACAACACGCTGTTGATGTTTCTATCTGATAATGGGTCTTGCCAAGAAGGTGGCCAACTCGGCCAATTCGAACCCGAGTGGATCGAAAACCCGCCCGACGGTGTCCAGGGAATTCGTCTGGGACTGGCTTGGGCCAATGCCTCCAACACGCCCTTTCGGCTCTACAAACACTTCGTGCACGAAGGCGGCGCCTGCACGCCCATGATCGCCCACTGGCCAGCTGGAATTCCCACTTCGGAAGCCGGTAGTCTTGTCCGCCAGCCAGCATATCTTCCGGACTTTATGGCGACTTGCCTTGAGTTGTCGGGAGCTGACTACCCCGCTGACTTGCCGAACTGCGTGGGCAAGTCCTTGCTACCGGCCCTGAAAGCCAGCGGCGAGATGATTCACGACGAGCCTCTGTACTGGGAGCACGAGGGCAATGCGGCGGTCCGTTGGGGTGATTGGAAATTGGTCAAGGAATGGCAGAAGCCCTGGGAGCTCTACAACATGGCCCAGGATCGAACGGAGCTCAACGATTTAGCCAGTATCAACACCCAAAAGCGAGACGAAATGCTGGGGTTGTTTGAGAGCTGGGCGAAACAGCATCAAGTTGCCTATCCCGAGCGATTTAATATGTACGAGTACCTGAAACAAAAGCGAGAAGAGGAAAACAACAACTAGCGGAAACGCATCGCCCTTCATGATCAGCCCGTTAGGCGTAGAGCCTTTCCCAAAACCATTAGCCGCCTTGGCGTGAGCCGCGGTTCTCTTCGGTTTTCGTATCGTTCTTAGCTGGAGGTACTTCGTTCCCATAGCTGAAAGCCACCGATATCGACGAAGGGCAGGCGAGCAAATAGGCGGCGTGCCGGCAGATTCTTCATGTCCACCATGGTGGTGAAGTATTGCGAACCCGATGCCGCCGCCGCGCGTACTGCCTCTTCCAATAGCAGACCGCCCAATCGCTGCTGACGATATTGCAGAGCAACTCCGACGTAAACCAAATCGGATCTATCGTCGAACTGCCTCAATACAAAAAGGCCCAGTGGCTGCTCGCCCTGACAGAGAATGCGGCTCATGCCTAGGTGGTGCTGCAGCAAGCGTTGTGTTTCCCAGGCCAGCAATTCGCCCCGAACTGATGGCTGCCCAATTCCTGCCAAGTCTTGTGAGTCCAAGAGAGTTTGATTGAGCAAGTGTTTCCACGAAGCCGTGTCCAACGCTGTGTGGTCGAGCCAGCGGAGGGGTGCAGCCGCGGGAAATGCCGGCTCCGCGGGCAGAGCCCTGGTGTTCAAGCACAGTTGTGCAATTTCCGCGCGAGGCTCAAATCCAAGTACGGGCATCCTTCTTAGCTCCGTCCTCGCATGATTCGGCAGCATGCATTGCAAAAAGCCGATGTCGCGCTGCCGGAGTTGCTCACAGAGTTCGTCGACGCATTGGGCGAGCAGCCTCTCGCAACCCTCCTCATTCCTGAAGCATTCCAAACGGGCCGACAAATTGCCGCTTACCCGAGCCACGCAGGCCGCTTGTAAGCCTCGCTCATTTCGAATTACCGACGCTAGAGGTGGGCTGCCGGCAATTGCGTCCATTTGCAGCTCCTCCCGCATTTCGCTAAGTGTCGCAGGATCGACTTCAAAAAGAATCCAATTGATAACGCTGCTGTCCATTGTCCAACCCCGCTTTTTCTCGCGTACAACAGCCCGGAGGCAAATAGAATGTCCAGAGGGTGCCGAAAACCCTACAATTGAACCCACAGCGTGCGGATTTGAAGCGTTCCGAAAACCATGAGCTCATTGGCGTTTGCCCGTGTTAGCCACAGTTTTCGTGGGTTTTTGGACAAGTTCATAGATGGGTGCCGAATCCGTCGTATCAACCGTGGCATAGGGATTGCTTATTTTCCGTGACGTCCTGTGGGAGGATACGAGGGCAGTGGGTTCTATGTAACAAGTGTTAGCCGCATACGCTTCAGGTTGCAGACGTGGTTGCCCAGTGAATGGTTGCGGACTTGCCGCTCGACCTCGAGCGATCGCATTGCATATCGGAGAAAGAACAGCCATGGGACGATTGGTAGTTGCAAAATTGGCGATCCAGGGAATGCTGGTAGCGCTGCTTGGGCTGTGCTGTGCGGAGGTCAAAGCACAGAGCTTCCTGGAGAAGCTCGAGCAGGCAGTCCGCGAACAACTCGCTCAGCCCGCAGCCGGACCAACCGAGCAGAGTAATGCTGGTAGCAGCGAGGAGTTGCCTGCTCCTAAATCGCAGCCCGGAATTGAGAGTGATGCAGCCACATTGGGAAAGCGGGTTGGGTCTGAGCAGAACGCCGCATCCACTCCTATGCCACCGACTACCACAGGAAACTCCGCGGCGTCCGGAGGTCAGATCTACCTCGGGTTAGAGGCGGAAGAGACGATTGACGGCGGCATTGGGGTGCGTGTTTCGAACGTGACGCGCGATTCTCCAGCCTGGAAAGCGGGCTTTGAAGTCGGCGATCGTATCCTGGCGGTTAATGGCTTTGCCATTGCGAATCTATCGGGACTGGTGGAGCAACTAACTCAAACTCGGCCGGGGGATAGTACCCGCTTTCTCGTGAATCGGTTGGGCCGCAATTTGACTCTGACCGCCGTACTGATGGATAGCCAGTTAGCAGCAGCCTTGCGCGGCCGTCCATCCGTCGAGGATTTCGAAAGCGAGAGCTTGGGGAATTCCTACCTGGGAGTTCGCGTCAACGATTTGACATCGGCGTTTCGCAGCCAGTTTGGCATCTCAGTCTATCGGGGTGCGGCAGTGAGTGAGGTTGCAGCCGGTTCGCCGGCCAGTCAAGTTGGGATTCGCGCCGGAGATGCGATCGTCGAAGCCGGTGGGAGGCCGATCGAAAGTGCCGACGATCTGCTCAGTTGGGTGGCGTCGACGCGTCCCGGCGAACAGGCGGAGCTGATTGTGTATCGAGGAAACTTTGCACGTTCCGTGGAGCTGGTACTCTCCGCAGCCCCCGGGAGCCAATCTGTATCCAATAACCGGGCCTCAGAAATTGGCCAGCCAACTCGATCGCGGCCGAACGTCGTGGCACCACCGGTTGCCGTGGAAAATGGCAGCCGGGATCCTCTGGTGGTTCCTCCGCCAATTCAACTGCAACCCTCCGACGGCGGCCAAACGCTACAGGCTGGGAATCTTCAACAGAATACCCAGCCCAATCGGGCCGGGGAGGATTCGCTTAGTTTGAACGAACAGTTGGAATCGCTTCAGCAGGAAAATGATCAATTGCTGGCCGAGCTTGAAGCGACTCGTGAACAGTTGCGGAAGACCGAGGCTAAACTGCAGAAGATTCTGGAATTGTTGGATAGAGACCCATGAGCTGCGCGGACGCGGCGAGCCCTACGCTGATTTCCGTGGAGTTGGTAAGCTAACGGAATGCGAAGTCAGATCGCGTATGTGGGTTCGTTGAGGGCGTTTAACGCCGGGAATTCAACAGCAGGTACAAGTATCCTTTCGTGCAATACATGGCATTCTTACACTTCGTGGAAAGATTCAGGCTGGCGCTGCATGCCAGGGTTCTGAGTTGTGCCTTGCCGCTCGCAGTCTATTGTGCGGTTCTCGTGCTATCTGACCGAGCCTTTGCTCAAAGTGATCGAGTTCCCGTCCAAGAGTTTGCCGCTGCTCCGATCGAAGAGTTGGAAACGGAAAGTCAGGGAACTCGGGTCGACCTGCGAGAACAGGTTCAACTGCTCAACCATCCAAGCTACCAAGCCCGCATGCTGGCACAGTGGCGACTTGGGTTGTCTCCTGCGAAGGCAATGCCCTTGCTCCGAGAAGCGATCCAGGGAGCGGATCACAACACGGGTACGCGGATTGTCGATCTGCTGACGGAATTCGCCTTGGACGATAACGTCACGGTCAGTCTGGAAGCTTTGCGACTGCTGCAGGAAACGGCCCAGGAACTGACTTCAGTGGGTCGCATGGCAGAGAATTCGTTGAATGCCATCTCCGACCTCCAAGAAAGGCAGGCCATTGAGATCCTGATTCATCACTCAGCCACCATTGGACAACGGCAGTTCAGTCTGAATGGTACCTTGGGACCGGAAACGGAAAATGCGCTGCATATAACAAGTGAATTCACCGGTGATGATGATACTATTCAATGGATACGATTCCTGAAGTCGGTGGAAACCGTCTGTTTGGAAGGTCCCCATATCGATCGCCGCTATCTGGAGGCCATTGTCGGCATCGAAGGATTGAGAAATATCAAGCTCAAGGATGTGAATCTGACTGCCGAAGACTTGCAAGTCTTACAAGGGCTCACGGACCTGGACCATTTGGGATTGATCTACGTGCCCGTCGATGACTCGATGGTGGACTTGCTCGTGGAACTGCCCGTCAATACTTCGATGAAGATCTACGGTACAAAAATCAGCAAAGAGGGTTTCGCACGCCTGGCTCAGCAATTGGATGATCTGCAGTTTTATTACGGCCAGGGCGGGTTTCTGGGCGTAAGCTCCATTTTCAACACGCTCCGTGTCAGGGTAACCGTGGGTTCGGCGGCCCAACAGGCCGGAATGTTGAGCGGAGATGAGATCGTCGAGGTCAACTCGAAGCCGCTGCAGTCGTTTCTTGACTTGCGGGAAGAACTCAGCGAGTACTCCGCTGGTGAGCAAGTGAAGATTACCGTGCTCCGCGGCCAGCAAACCATGGTGTTGGATGTTACGCTCAAGGAAGAGCCCTGATTTGTCCCCGCATGCGAATGGTGTCGAAGAAAGCCTGCAGGTTGTCGCCGCGGTCGATGACCAATGGTTAGGCGAGGCGCGTGCCAGGCTGTTGGAATGGTACACCGAAAATCATCGTCGTCTTCCCTGGCGTGAAACGCGAGACCCTTACCGCATCTGGGTTAGCGAAATCATGCTGCAGCAAACCCAGGTGGCGACGGTCTTGGACTACTATCGTCGCTTTCTCGAAGCCTTTCCCACGGTAGTTGCCCTAGCCGAAGCGGAAGAACAGGAAGTTTTACGGCTTTGGGCCGGGTTGGGCTATTACCGTCGCGCCCGACAGTTACATGCCGCAGCCAAGCTTATCTGTGAGCGTTATCAAGGGCGGTTTCCGGATACCCAGGAAAAGATCGCCGATCTCCCCGGCGTGGGGCGTTATACAGCCGGGGCCATTGCCTCTTTTGCTTTTGATCTACCGGCACCAATTTTGGAGGCCAATACGGCGCGTTTGTTTAGCCGGCTAATTCTCTCTAAGCTGGAGCTGAAGTCTGCCCCAGCGCAGAAACAGCTATGGAGTTTCGCCGAACAGTTAGTGACGATACCCGAGTGGAGTTCTGGCAAGGGCACTTCACGTCATACACCCACGCCCGGACGCGTTAATCAAGCGGCTATGGAGCTTGGCAGTCAGGTCTGCATCCCAAAAATGCCTCGCTGCGAGGCTTGTCCACTGCAGTCCCAATGCCCGACTTATCGACACGGGCTGCAACTGCAGATTCCTCGCATCGCGCAGAAACCCGCCGCCATCAAGGAAGATCATGTGCTGGTATTGTTGCCATGGAAGGGTCGCTATCTGATGCGGCAAAACCAACCCGGCCAGTGGTGGGAAGGCTTGTGGGATTTCCCCCGCACGAAAACCTGCAGCCAGCTTCCGGTGGCGAAGTCGGGGCCGGTGACGGCTGGAGCATCCAAACCGAATTCGAGCAGGAACCAAGTATCGCCGCGAGCACAAGCCATGATTACCAGTGAGCTGCAGCAGCATCTCGACTTGGATTGCGAGCTTGGAGAGTGGCTTTACACGCTGAAGCATGCCGTTACCAAATATCGTATCTGCGTCTATTGCATGACGGCCAGCTTGACAGCCAGTAAGTGCAAGCAAGTTGGTAACCAGACAGGCTGGCGCTGGCTGAGTATCGACGAAATGCTGGAACAGGTCCCGCTGACATCCACCGCCAAGAAGCTGGCTAATTGGCTGGCTAAAGATTGAAAATCTCGAAAATTGAGCAGGCCAGGCCGCAGTTCGAGAGGCTGGTTGCTTGCGAACGATTGACCGGCTATTGAGTTGACGTGATATCGGACCCTTGAACACAATAGCAGGCTGCGATCATTTGCTTTCGGTCATGGACTCGAGATGAACGCTCCGTCTCGCGGAATACCATCATGGGTAGAAAAGGGATATGTTCCCTAGTTTTATGCGTCTTGACTGCCCTTTCCGGAACTGCGTTCGCACAGTCACGAGGATGGTCCATGGGAGGTCGACGGTCAAATCCGTTCCAATTTCAACGCAGCGAGTTTCCCATTTGGTCTGTCGATGAGTCGCATGCTCAAGACGTATTCACCTTCGTGCGGATCAAGACGACACCCCACTGGAACCGCTCTTCCAACCGCGACTGGACTGCCGATTATCCGGACGCCGATTTCTACTTTTCTTGGCGGCTCCATCAACTTACGTCGCTGCAGGTGAATCCGAATCCGATCATCATGGAATTGACGGATCCCAAATTGTGCGAATATCCCTTTGTGTTTTTGGCAGCTCCACAGTCAATCGACCTGAGTACCGCCGAAGTCGCGGCCCTGCGCAGATATTTGCTCAATGGCGGATTTATGATGTGCGACGAGTTCTTTGGAACCATTCAGTGGAATCTTTTTCATGAACAACTGAAGCGAGTATTTCCGGAATTCGAGCCCGTCGAATTGGATCTGTCGCACGAGATCTTTCACGTGGTCTACGATTTTCAGTTTGTTCCCCAAGTCCCGGCGATCCACTTCTGGCAGCGATTGGGAATTACCTATCACCCGGTCCCCGGTACCGAGCTGGATCATGCGCCTCATTTCTATGGACTGCATGACGCGGAGGGTCGAATGATGATGCTCATCTGTCATAACAACGATCTGCAGGACGGTTGGGAACGCGAGGGGGAAGACAAGGAATTCTTCCAGCGATTTAGTGTCAAACAGTCCTATCCGATGGGCATCAATATTGTGACTTACGCCCTGACCCACTAAGTCAGCCAGCCCTTTCTTGCCCCCTGCTCACGCCCGCACCACCCCCCTGCAGGCGGCGAGATGCGGGTCTCGTTTCCCTAGGTCCTGCCTGTCATCGAGATTAATTTTTCGTAACGATCCGGCAGCGAAACGCGGAGACCGGGACGGGGTTAAGGGAATGCTCGGACACAGTCTTTCCGTAACCTTGACGTTGGTGCAGCGTGAAACATCAGCTTACCGCCATGCTCCGCTGGCGACCGATCTTGTGGGGCCTGGCCAGCCTGGTCGCAGGCTTCACGCTGTCAGAGGTTTTTGGTCATCGCATTTCCCAGACGGAGGGTGAGCAAAGGAAGCTCAAGGAAACGACCTTGCTACTCCTGCAACAAGTCGACCGGCTGGCGATCAACTACTTCGAATCATTGCCCGCTGGTCCCTTGCCCAAGCAAACGCGTGAGACGCTTCGCATCTGGAGACTGTATGACAAGCAGTTTGTCGAGTTGAACGAGGACGATGCGATGCAGTCTTTTGAAGTAGCTACCGCGCTTCGCAGAATCGGTTCGGCAAGTCTGCTTCTGGAGGAACGACCGCAGGCAAGAGAGTTTCTCGAGAGAGCGGATCAAGCTTTTTCCGAGTTGGAAAATCAGTATCCGACGTTGATTTCATATCGGCTCGATCACGCGGCGACGCTTTTGCAACTCGCGCAAGTAGCACAGCTAGACAATGATCAGCCGTCTGCCATCAAGCATTGCCAGGCTGCAATGTCAGCCTTACTGGTCGAGCAAGCATTGACCAAGGGCGAGTTCGATCTGGGAGTCGCGAAACTGGTTCATTCCGCCGCGAGCATGTTGCTTGCTCTGGGCAAAAGCGAAGCAGCCAGGCAGTTGTCGTCGCGAAACATCGAGATTCTCGAAAAGCTCGATGACCGCCAAGTTGACCTGACTACCAAGACAAAGCTACTTAACGAATCCCGTGCGATCTTGCAGTCCCTCAACCATGAAATTTAGATGCGTAAAGTGTGTGGGTGCGACTCTGTTGTTGATCGTTGCCATTTTCCCATGTGGCTGCGATCGAGTCGCTTCCAGCGGTGCAATGTCGCTGCCGGTTCGTCAGGACCTGCCCAAGATCCGCACGGAAAGAGGGATTACCGGTCGCTCCGCCCTTGAACTAGCCAAGGGGCTGTGCGTCATCCTGCATTTCCCACCGGACGACGTGCCAGAAGCCGACTTTACCGGAATTCGGTCCCCTGCAAGCGAGGAGGTCGACGCAGAAAAAGAACAGATGCGGCTGTTGCCCTTTGGACAAGCCACTACGTTCAATTGCGTTACCTTTGCACTCGCTGATGAGCTGCAATTAGGGCCCACCGATTGGCTTGAACCCTACGCTCGCGAATCTACCTTTTACACGGATCCAGCCCAGATAGCATTGGACAGCCACTTCGAGTTGGTTGCCGAGTATTCTGTGGGCGATTTGGATTGGGAGCAATTGATGCTCAGCTCGGAACTTCAGCACGGCGATGTCGTCTGCTATCGCCAAACTGTCGGTGAGCAGCGGGCGATCGTTCACATGGGCCGCCTCAAACGCGCGGGCGGGCAACTGACAGCCTTGAGCAAATTTGGGCTTGGACCGATCGCCGAAACATCGTTGGCATATTGCGCGGATGTCTTTGGTGCCGACCTGATCTCCTTCTATCGTCCTCTCCGCAGCTCAAAGAACAAGCACTTGAACCCCTAGCCCAAGGACTCCTAGAGCGAGCTTTTCCTAACGCTGGACGATGCGAGCATCTGGCGCGGACCTCTATTGCTGGCATTGCGTGACCAAATCGCACGAAAAGTCTGCTTGACCCGCAAAGTTTGTCAAATCGTGCCTGCTCATTTGCCGATGAGCATAAAAAGTCTTCAAGATTTCGGGAGGCTGAAGGTCAGTACCCGAGTCATCAAATGCAGCAGCTTACAAGTGTATCGTTGACGGATCTGTAAGCGGTCGACCACGACGCCTCGTGGAGGATGGATTTTAGGAATGCGTTATCTCGCCTACAGCCTGTGTTTGGCCACGGTTCTATGCTCTGCGGGCTGTACCATCTGTCCGCCAGGTTACTTGGACGACTACGCCACCGTGGGCGGCAAGATCCAACGTTCCAATCCAACCCATGGACGCGTGGGATCTATTTTGAGCGATGGGACCCCTGTAACCGACGTGCATTCGATGCCTGGCGAAGAGATCTATTACGCTCCTGGAGCAGATTACTATCCGGGCAGCGAGTATCTGGAGCCGAGTCAGAACAGCTTGGGAATCAAGTCGCCACTTTCGTCAGAACGCCAAAATTCCGTCGTCACGCCGCTGGATGGAGCGCAGGCCGAGAAGTATTCGACGGCTCCCGGCTACGCCGATAGCTTGATTCGCGGCGATTCCAGACCGGCTCCCACATCGACTCCCGGCCGGACCATGAGCATCTTAGAATAGGCCGCAGTTCGCGATCTCCCAGTTCCGATGCCAAGCGAAGCTGGCAGTCACAATCTGAGCGTTCGTCGGTTAATATCAGCCGAACCTTCAGCGGCGGTTTAATCTGCAGCTTGCGAAACACCACCGGCGAATTGCACCGGTATATTCGGCCACTGAGATAGCGAGTTGTACTGTCGGCGATCTTTGCCGCGGCCGTTTCTTTTTGCTGAGCTGCTTTCGTCTTTGGAGTACGCGGCATGTCCCAGAACCTGGATGCACTTGCAAGTTTGCCGTACCGGCCGGCCAGCCCTCAGAACTATTCTCCAAATATTGGGATGGTGGGCTGCGGCGGCATTTCTAAGTACCATCTGGAGGCTTATCGATCGGCCGGCTTTAAGGTGGTCGCGCTCTGCGATCTAAGGCTGGAGGCAGCCGAGTCGCGGCGCGACGAATATTTCCCAACTGCTCTCGTCACCCGTGACTATGAAGAGTTGATGCGGGACGATTCCATTGCGGTGGTTGATATCACCACTCACGCTCAGGACCGGGTACCCATTATCGAAGCGGCATTGCAAGCCGGCAAACATGTGCTCAGCCAGAAGCCCTTTGTGTTGGATCTGGATGAAGGCGAACGGCTGGTGCGACTGGCTGAGGAACGCGGCCTGTACCTAGCGGTCAACCAGAATGGCCGCTGGGCTCCGCATTTCAGCTACGCTCGGCTGGTCGCCCAAGGCGGTTTCTTGGGCAAGGTGTTTGGAGTGCACTTGGGCTGTCATTGGGACCACACTTGGGTCGAGGGCACCGAGTTTGAAAACATGAAGCATTTGGTTCTGTATGACTATGCCATCCACTGGTTTGACATCCTGCGTTGTTTCATTGATCAGCCGGTGAAACAAGTCTTTGCATCCACTGCGCGTGTGCCTGGGCAACGCTTGATGCCGGATCTGTTGGGCCAGGTTGCCGTGGAATTTGATCAGGCTCAAGCTACCATGGCCTTTGACGCGGCACTGCCACGTGGCGCCTTCGAAGAAACTTTTCTTTCGGGCACCGCCGGGGCACTGCATAGCTACGGTTCTGGCAACCAGGATCAATCGCTGTATGTGACCACGAAAGATGGAACCTGGCAGCCCAAGCTGGAAGGCAAGTGGTTTCCAGATGGTTTTCACGGCACAATGGGCGAATTACTATGCGCCGTGGAACAAGGCCGCCCATGTGTAATCAACGCGGCTGACAATTTACACAGCCTGGCGCTATGTTTTGCGGCCATCGAAAGTGCCGAAACTGGAAAGCCCATACGACCGGGTAGCATCCGAAGGCTACCAGCCTAGGTTAGTCAGACTCCAGTTCACTATGTTGTTCGAAAAGAAGGAATCCCTTGATGGACAACCCCACTTGCTTTGGGGATCGCTTGGCGGCGGCATGCCGCGAGAAGAAATCCGCGGTTTGCGTCGGCCTGGATCCACGTTGGAACAGTCTGCCCGAATCCGTCCGCTCAGGTGTTGATGAGAGTAATCCAGAGCAAGTTGCCCAAGCCACGGAAATGTTTTGCCGCGAGGTGATTGATGCGACCAGTGAGGCGGCACCGGTGGTAAAGCCTCAAGCGGCCTTCTTCGAATGTCTCGGACCCGCCGGAATGGCAGCCTTGTATCGAGTGATTCAGCATGCCCGCCGCATGGGGATGATCGTGCTCCTGGATGGGAAGCGGGGAGATATTGGCTCGACCGCGGAAGGATATGCCCAGGCTTACCTGGGTGCCGAAAGCGCCTGGCAGTGTGATGCGCTGACCGTAAATCCCTATCTGGGCGACGACACGTTGTTACCTTTTGTTCATGCCAGTCAGGAGCAGGGAGCGGGTATTTTCGTGTTGGTGAAGACCTCCAATCCGGGCAGCGGATTTCTGCAGGACCAGACAATCGGTAACGGCACCGTCTACCAGCGTGTCGCTAGGACCGTTCAGCAGTTGGCCTTGCAGCGATGCGGGGAATCGGGCTTTGGCAGCGTGGGAGCCGTGGTAGGGGCAACCTATCCAGAGCAATTGGCGCAAATGCGCGAAGAGATGCCCAATGCCTGGATTCTCATTCCCGGATTTGGTGCCCAGGGGGGCACGGCCGACGATGTGCGCCACGGATTCCTGAATGGCAGTGGAGCCATTGTGAATAGTTCTCGAGGCATTATCTTTGCCTTCAACCAGGACAAGGCCAGCCAAGGAAGCTGGCAAGAAGCGGTTGCCACGGCCGCTGCCGACATGAGAGACCAACTAGCGGCTGCCATGGGAGCCTGAGTTGAAAGTCTGCCTCTGACCAGGGCCCTGATTGTGGATCCAAACCGGCCGGAATACACTGGATCCTCCCGGAAACAAACCCCGCTGTGGCGAGCCTGCCCGGCCTGGCGATCAGCCCGAGACGCTGGCTGAATGCCGCCTAGTGGGACCTTCCTCCGCTTACCAAGCTCGCAAGCAATTTCTGCATGGTCGCAGGCCCATTGAATCGGAATTCGTTATCATTGCGCGGCCAGACCATGGTCATTGCCGCCAGTCCACAGGAGATTTCACATGTCGTCTCATTTGCAACGCCGTAACTTTCTGCAGCTCTCCGGAGCTGCTGCTGCCTGTTTAACCCTGGATCAAACTCTGTTTGGCCAGCAGACTCTTGAGCGACCGAAGTCGAGTGGTCAGGCTCAAGCCGGTAAGGGAAAGAAGAAGCTCCCCTACAAGATCTCGCTGGCGGAATGGTCTCTGCACCGGACGATTCGTGAAGGCAAGCTAGACAACCTGGATTTTGCCAAAACCGCTAAAGAGGATTTCAAAATCTCTGCTGTCGAGTACGTCAATCAGTTCTTTAAGGATAAAGCAGAAGACAAGAAGTATCTGGCTGACCTCCAGCAGCGCCATGATGATCTGGGCGTTAAGTGTTTGTTGATCATGATTGACGGTGAAGGAGCCTTGGGCGATCCCGATGAGGCGAAGCGAACTCAAGCGGTGGAGAATCACTATCGTTGGGTAGAAGCCGCCAAATTCCTGGGGTGTCATTCGATTCGCGTTAATGCTCAGTCCTCGAATGACTATGAAGAGGCCAAGAAATTGGCCGCCGATGGCCTGCGGCGATTGAGCGAATTCGCGGCGGAGCATGACATCAACGTCATCGTCGAGAATCACGGCGGACTAAGTTCCAACGGCAAGTGGCTGGTTGAAACCATCGCCTCCGTTGGCCTGGATAATTGCGGAACCCTGCCGGACTTTGGAAACTTCCACGATTATGATCGCTATCAAGGCGTAGAGGAAACGATGAAGTTTGCCAAGGCAGTGAGCGCGAAGAGTCATGACTTTGCTGACGATGGCAGCGAGACTCATACCGACTACTACAAGATGATGAAGATCGTGACCGACGCCGGATATAACGGTTGGGTCGGAATCGAATATGAAGGTAATAAACTGGACGAGTATGCCGGGATCAAGGCTACCAAGAAACTGCTGGTCAAAGTCCGCAAGCAGATGATGGAAGATGGCTTGAAAGCTACCTGATTTCCACAGTCCAGGCTTTAAGCCTGCCCGGGCGATTACATCCATGGCACCCCACCACGTTTGTGTGTGGGGTGTTTTCATTTCAACCTCGCATCAAGCGGGAGACAGGCTGAAGTCAATCAGTGGTTGTCCTGCTTCTACTAATTCCACTAAGCTCCGAGCTCTCGCTGGAAGAACGGTAGCAGCTCAGGATCGCGAAAATCAAATCCCTGCTGTAGAAGTCGTGACGGTACGGCGCGGCAACTGGTCAGCAGCAGCGCGTCGGCAAGTTCTCCCATCGCGATCTTCAACGCGAATGCTGGTACCGGTAGCAGAGCCGGCTTCCCGAGGGCTTCGGCAAGTTGTTCGGTGAACTGTGTGTTGGTTACGGGGTTGGGAGCCACCACATTGTAGGGCCCTGCGGCACTCGGCTGTTGCCAAAGCCAAATCAAAGCCGCGATGCAATCGTGCAGAGAAACCCACGACCAGAATTGGCTGCCGCTTCCAACGCGGCCCCCTAATCGGTACTTGAACAGAGGCAGGATTTTCTGCAGTGCGCCGCCACCTTGGCCTAAAACAATGCCAAGTCTGGGATGGATGACTCTTACGCCCGCCTGACGCAGGGGCTCGCAGGCTTGCTCCCAGTCACGGGCAACAAAAGCCAGAAAATCATCGCCGCATGCGGCATCTTCGTCGACAATTGCCTCGCCGCGGTCACCGTAGATTCCAACTGCGGAAGCTGAAATGATTGTCTTGGGGCCATCAGATGTATGGCTTAACTGCTCAGCCAGTCGCCGCGTTGCATCCACCCGAGAAGAGCGGATCTCCTGCTTGACCTTCTCGGACCATCTTCCGGCGGCAATGCTTTTCCCGGCCAAATGGAACAGCGCTTCGCAATCGGCAAGAGCTTGCGGATCGGCCAAGCCAGAATTCGGATCCCAGGCGGTGCTACGAATGCCCGACTTCGTATGGAGGTGCCCTGATCCCGGTCTCTGCAGGACACAGATCTCATGGCCCTCCGCCAGTAAGGCTTCCACCAAGGCAGAACCAACAAACCCGGAAGCACCCGAAATGGCAATCCTCACGTTAGCTCCCTGTCCTGGATCTGTGGCTCAAATTCCTCAGGCTGCCTCAACCTCGACGATTTCCGGTGGATTTGCAACCGCCATCGCCTGTAGCTTCTCGAGGGCTCTCTTCTCAAGTTGCCTGACGCGTTCTTTCGAAATCCCCAATCGATCAGCCAGCCGCTGCAGCGTCTTGACCTCTCGATGACTTCCTAGGGAAAATCTCGCCCTGATAATCAGTTTTTCTCGTCGATCGAGAAGATCCAGCATGTTGTTGAGTTGACCTCGAAGCGTGTTCCAACGCGTTTCACTCATCGAAGAAGTGTTAGGCTCCGATACGACATCCAGGCCTGGCTCGTTGATGCTGTTGGTAACCTTCAGTCTTTCGTCCTGTCGCTCCATCACAAAGCGATAGGAGTTGCGGCGGACTACCTGAGTGGCATAGGTGCTAAAGCGAAAACCGAGTTGATAATCAAACTTATCCACAGAACGGATGAGGGCCATGATGCCGTCGCTCAGTAGGTCATCAAAGCCGCACTGTGGATTAACGAATTTCTTCACGATAGAGATCACCAAGCGTACGTTGGCTTTCACAATCAGATCGCGGTGCCAGTTGGCTGCTCGCAGCAGTCCCTGCACGCGTTCCAGATCCCACTGATTTATCTGACTGTCCTCGCACTTTTCCAAGATGCGGACAGCCTTGTAACGCAAAAAATTCATGCGTTGGAATAGTTTACGCTCCTGGTCGGGCGTCAGTAGTCGGGTTTCCGTCAATCCGATCAAGTGAGGCGGCAGATTGACCTTTTTGCTAGCACGCCGAGCTGAACCATCGCCGCACTCACTTAAGAAGTCGTCACCCAGAAATTCGGTTTCGGCTGACGGCCGAGTAAAGTCCTCGCTGTGAATGTAATTCGTAGACTCATCCCACAACTGTTGGAACTCGGCCCGCGAGAGAGGCTGATCCGAAGTTTCGGTGCTGAGCTGGCAGTACTTCAAGAACTCCAGCTCAAGCTTCTTGCGCCGAAACGTACGTTTCGGCGCCTGTAAGCCTGAGGAGGTTGAGGTGGATCCGGGGGCACAAACCGCTGAAGTCGACATGACATTTTCTCCGTTACCACGAACAGGCCAAAACGTTCAAAACGTCCATTCCGTTCATCGTTCTACCGCGATCCTGGACGCTTTGCAATGAAATCATCCCGTTTTTTCCGAAATAATCGAAAAATATCCTAGTTGTGCTGGGTTGGTCTTCACGAACTCCTATACTACGACGTATCGGTCAAAACGTTCATATCGGTCAAAGATTTTTTTGGGGAAGGTTAGCTTGGACGAGCATCTGACAACTCGACAGGTGGCAGAAGCCCTGAGTGTTTCGGAGTCCTCCGTCAAACGCTGGTGCGACAGCGGGGACATCCCGACCGTTCGCACCGTTGGCGGACACCGCCGTATTCCTCTGGCTGGATTCATGGAGTTCTTGGAGGAAACGAAGCGACAGGTGGTGTCCCCCCTGCTGCCCACCAATCGCTTACGCGACGTCGGTACGCGGGTGGATCCGGTCGGTGAGTTGGGTGATCCAAAGGCTTTGTTCCTGCAGGCGTTGAAAGATGGTGACGAGAACCGCTGTCGGAAAGTGTTGACGACAGCCTATGCCAGCCGCGAAAGCATGGCTTGGTTGGCGGATGAATTCATCATGGCCACTTTTCAAACCATTGGTCAGCAGTGGGATTGTGGCGACTTGGAGATCTACCAAGAGCGACGCGGTTGCGAGATTTGTTCCCGCCTGCTGCATGAGCTACGTCGGCTAATACCGGAAGTGCCCCAGAATGGTCCGCTTGCCATTGGTGGAGCGCCCGCGGGAGATCAATACACCTTGCCGACGCAGATTGTCGAATTGGTGCTTCGCGAAAATGGGTGGAGGACGATGAACTTGGGCTCCAACCTGCCATTGCCCACGATCGCGGCAGCGGTGCAGCAACATCAACCCCGGATGCTTTGGTTAAGTGTTTCGCACTTGGAAGACCAAGAGGCATTCGTGAGCGGCTATGCCAAGCTGGCTGACGTATTGCCGAAGGAGACTGTGGTCGTGATCGGCGGAAGGGCTCTGACGGACGACTTGCGGCCACGTCTCAAATATCACGGGCACTGCGACAACATGCAGCAACTCGCCCTGTTCGCCGCGGCCATGCATGGCAAGCGGCATACCCTGAACTCGTCCGACAACTAGGTAATTGACCTCAACGGGTTCAATTTTTTTCCTCAGAAACTCAAGTGGATTCTTATCTATGCACACGTACGGTTCGCGCAGAAGTTTTGTATTGGGAATGGCAGCCCTGAGTTCCGCATCGCTGGCGTCCCGGCGTGTTCAAGCTGTCGATTCGGCTTCGCTTTGGCCGTCTTGGAGAGGTCCCAATCGCGATGGGCTATGCCTTGGTGCGAGCTGGCCAAACAATCTGAAATCGCTTCAGCAGCAATGGAGCGTGAATTTGGCGGATAGTTACAGTGGTCCGATCACCACCGATGATCTCGTCTTTACAACCGAGACCGTAGGGCAGAAGGACGAGACTTTAATTGCCCTGGAGCGATCCAGCGGCAAGCAAGTATGGAAACAACAGTGGGCAGGAGCGATGAGTGTTCCGTTCTTCGCCAAAGCGAACGGTGATTGGATTCGATCCACGCCCGCCACGGACGGCGATTGCATTGTGGTTGGCGGCATGCGTGACGTGGTAGCATGTTTTGATGTTGCCAGTGGTGCTGAAAGATGGCGAGTTGATTATGTGGCCGACCAAGGAGCAACGCTGCCCTCATTCGGGCTGGTTTGTTCTCCCTTGATTGATGGTGAACACGTCTACATCCAAGCCGGAGGAGCGGTTCGCAAGCTTTCGCTGAAAGATGGAAAGTCGGTATGGGAAGCGCTTCCCGACCAGGGCGGCATGTTCGGTGGAGCTTTTTCCTCCCCCATGATCTCAACCATCCACGGTGTTCGACAGTTGGTCGTACAGACCCGAACAACGCTCGCGGGAGTCGCGTTGGATTCGGGAAAGGTCTTGTGGAGCCAGGAAATCGCATCTTTCCGAGGAATGAACATTCTGACTCCCGTGGTCTGGAACGACCAAGTCTTCACCAGTTGCTATGGAGGTCGTGCTCAACTCTTTTCGCTGACGCCCGCCGATTCCGGCTGGCAGGTGGAAAGTGTGTGGGATTCCAAGGCCGAAGCCTACATGTCTTCGCCTTTGGTAGTGGGTGAAAATCTCTATATGCACCTGAAAAATAAACGCTTCTGCTGCATTGATATGGCAACCGGCGAAGAGCGGTGGCGAACGAAGCCCTTTGGCCAATATTGGAGCATGCTTACCGACGGACAGAGTATTCTGGCCCTCGACCAGCTGGGAGAATTACTGCTCATCGATGCAAATCCCCAGGAATTTACGCTGCTGGACCGTCGATCCGTCACCGACGAACCGAGCTGGGCCCACGTAGCGGTCGTGGATGGACAAGTGCTCGTGCGTCGACAAAATGGGCTGGACTGTTATCTTTGGGGGTAACCCGTCAAGCCGGGCAGTGTTGAGATAGGCGAGCCGGCGCATCAACGACTTCGGCGGTGTCATGTTGTCGGTCTGCATCGGCCATCCGCGGGCAATCAACAGCCAACATAGAGGGAGTTCGGTGTCCGAGCCAGCTGCTGTTAATCGGCCACTGGGCCAAGAAATGACGCTACGAGAAGCTCAGTCTCGGGTAGATCGCTGGATCCACGAAATTGGAGTGCGCTACTTTTCAGAGCTGACCAACTTGGCACAGTTGATGGAAGAAGTAGGCGAACTATCACGTCTCTTCTCACGCACCTACGGCGACCAAAGCTTCAAGCAGGGCGATGACCGAGGCGAATTGAGTGATGAACTGGCAGACATTCTGTTTGTGCTGATCTGCTTGGCCAACCAGACCGGAGTCGACCTGCAACAAGCGCTGGAACAGAATCTGGCCAAGAAAACAAGCCGCGATCATGAGCGGCATAAATTGAATCCAAAATTGTCCAATGGTGGCCACCCTGCCTGATGCGCTCTTCACGAACTCGCGATGTGATCGGGCGTCAACAGTGGAAGGGTTGCGAGTCGGCCTGAGAAGCTATCCGTAAACCACTGGCCGCCTTGGCCTTAGCCGCGGTTATTTTCGGGTTCCGGATCGTTTCTGAGTGACGTGCATTGGATGTCGAGATGTGGAGTCCCGCGACCTTTCCTGCGACAGTCGAGCCATCATTTTCATGACATTGATTCGGCTGCGAAACCAACAAGCTGAAACCGCGAGGTGTCAGCGGATTGAAAAAACAATCGGAGAAACAGATGACAAATTTGACCATCATGCGGCGCATCAAGTTCTGTGCCGGACATCGACTATATCGTCATGGGGGGAAATGCGAACACTTCCACGGCCATAATTACGTAGCCGACGTTTTTGTGGAAGGCGATGAAGTCGACAGTGTTGGACGCGTGTTGGATTTCGCGGAACTCAAGGCACGCACCAAGGGTTGGATTGACGCTAATTGGGATCACAGCTTCCTGGTTTATGAGGGAGACGAGAATGCGATCAAAGCCCTCGAGATGGTGGAACCGATGCGGCTGTACAAGTTGCCCTACAATCCGACCGCGGAGAACATGGCTCGCTATCTTCTGGAAGAGGTTTGTCCGAATATTCTGCAGGGCAGCGGGGCTCGAGCTACCAGTGTACGTATTTGGGAGACGGAGGAGTCTTATGCGGAAGCCAGGCTGGTGTCCGAGCAATCGGACATACTGACTACCAGCGTGCAACATGTTGGGTGAGGCTTAGCTAGAATATTTCCTGACCACTTCCGGCGATCTTCAAGTACCGGAGGTGGGTTTACTCCACGGCTGCTTGAGGAGAGAAGTACTTGGGGCAGGAAATCTCATCTGAAGAATTTTCGCAAGCGCATTTTGATCAATTTTCAAAACACCTTGCGGCGGAAATGGAATTGTTGCGCGGCTGGTTCTCGGGCGAAAAGTTTTGCGATGACAGCCTGCAATGCGGTTTGGAGCTCGAGGCCTGGTTGATTGGCGTCGATGGCATGCCGGCCCCGGATAACCGCCTGTTTTTGTCAACCTTGGATCGCGAATGGGTTGTTCCGGAGCTTGCCAAGTTCAATTTCGAGTTGAACGTTCAGCCGCAATATCTGAGTGGATGCGGCCTGCGGGACATGCAATCGGATCTCAACGCCACCTGGGACCGCTGCCGCAAGGTAGCTGAGCGTCTACAGCACCGGGTGGTCTCGATCGGCATTCTGCCGACGGTTACTGAGGACATGTTGTGTCTTGAAAATATGTCCACTCTGAAACGCTATGCGGCCTTGAACCGACAGGTGTTGCAGATGCGAGGAGGGGCGCCACTAAATCTGGAAATCAGCGGTGCCGATCATTTGTCGACGATACACCAAGATCTGATGTTGGAATCGGCGGCGACCTCGATACAGGTGCATCTCAAAGTGCCGGAGCGGCTTTCCGTTCGGTTTTACAACGCATCGTTAATAGCGTCCGCCATCACCGTGGCTCTGGCCGCCAACGCGCCCCTATTGTTTGGTAAGCGTTTATGGGATGACACTCGCATTACACTCTTCGAGCAAGCCGTGG
>JANSWS010000272.1 GCA_024743355.1 bacterium | reverse complement strand
GCTTGACCATTCCGCGATCCAGATTCACAACGTTTTCTGCGCAATGCGTTTGTGCCTATGGCATCCAGTAATCTGGGGCCAATACTCCCTGCCCTGCCCCATTCCACTGCCCAAGTAAAGCATAAAAGAGCCTGACGGCATGAGTTCGATTCCATCCGCAGTTGCCGCTCACAATCCAACTAGCAGCACAGAGCACCCGTCAAAACCAGGGCGTCTGAAACGCAGGTTGCTTTACTGCTTGATCGGCTCGGTAATTTTTGGCGCCGTTTTAGGCATCATCATTGTCCTTCGCGATACCTGGGGGTGGTTCGAAGCTCGGGTACTGCTAACCACCGCCACGATTGCAATTGCCAGTCTGGCCGGCTTGGCATGCGATCTTTCTCGAACGCCACGCGGTTATAACTTGCTGCCCAAAGCCGGGCTGGGCATGAGTCTGATTTCTGCGTTCATGGTGCTGGCGCTCATTTGGTTCGAGCCCTTGGAGGAAACTTGGTACATCAAGTCGACCGCCTGCGTGTCGATTTTTGCGGTAGCTACGGTTCACATGTGCCTGCTGTCGATCTCCAAACTGACGGGTTACTTTCGCTGGGTTTACTATGTGAGTTGGCAAATCGTGTTCGGTCTCGCCACCCTGTTGGCAGCCATGGTGATCTGGCAACTCGACAATCCCCAGGTTATACGCTTGGTTATTGTTGTCTCCATCCTGGATGCCGCCGTATCCTTGATCATTCCGCTGCTGCACCGAGTTTGCAAGACGACTGCGCCGGCTAAAGAAATGCTTTCTCCTTTGGAAGCACGCAACCTGCTGGCAGTCGACGCCGAAATCTCAAGCCTCACAAAGAGGCTTGCTCAGTTGCAGAAGCTGCGCGGCCAGCTAATCAACGAAACTGATTCACTGTCGACAGGCAGGCAAGATCGGTGAGAGAGATCTATTTCACCCTTTCAGGTAGCTGCCTGTTGCTACTCCGACAACAGGCTAATTCTGCCATCTCGCTACTGCGAGGCTGACTTCCAGAGCGATGAAATCGACTTGTCATAAGCTTGCGTGCGCGCGGGTGCCCATCACGTGGTAGAATTTGAGCCCGCTCCAGTATTCTCTCTTTGGTCCGTCAACTGCAAATGGCATGAGAAACATCCTAGTGACCGGCGCATTTGGTCAGCTTGGAACTGAGCTGATTCCAGCCCTCAGAAAGCGCTATGGCGGCCAGCGCGTCGTGGCATCTGGACGACACCTACCACAACTAAGTCCAGACCAGGACGGTAGTGGACCGGTGGTTAGTTTGGACGTAACGAATTCAGCGGCCGTTTTGGAAACGGTGCGTGAATACCGAGTCGAGGTCATCTATCACTTGGCGGCCATTTTATCGGCCCGAGGTGAAGCCTCACCGGAGGACACCTGGCGAATCAATGTCGGCGGTCTTCGCAATGTGCTTGAAGCCGCCCGAATCGCAGGCTGCAAAGTTTTCTGGCCAAGCTCCATCGCGGTGTTCGGACCCGATACTCCGGCTGAGAGAACGCCCCAGGATACGCTTATGCGGCCGACCACGATGTATGGGATAACCAAGGTAACCGGAGAATTACTAGCAGATTACTATGTGAGCCGATTTGGTGTCGACGTTCGCGGAGTACGCTATCCAGGCGTCATTTCCAGCGAGAGTTTGCCCGGCGGAGGCACCACCGACTATGCCGTCGAGATGTTCTATGGAGCGTTACGGAGCAAGCAGTATTCTTGTTTTGTGCGGGCTAACACCGTTCTACCGATGATCTATATGCCCGACTGCATAAGGGCGGCAATTGAGATTATGGAGGCGGACTTTTCACAGTTGACTCACCACAACGGGTTCAATGTAGCCGCCATGTCGTTTTCAGCGGGTGAGCTGGCCGCAGAAATCGAAAAGCACCTGCCCGGTTTTGCCTGTGAATACGAGCCTGATGAGAGACAGGCCATTGCCGATTCCTGGCCTCGCAGCATTGATGACCAGGTTGCATTCGATGAGTGGGGATGGCGGGCAGAGTACGACTTGCCGAAGATGACTGCGGACATGCTAAAAAGGTTGGCCCACAGACTGTCGACCCATTGATTCCTTTATCGGATACGAATTTCCACGTGACTTTCCAGCCTGTTATCTCCAAGGCAGCTTACTGTCTGGTACATGTACCGGACCTTGTTCGCTACGGCTCGAAGCCTCGGCGTGAAATTGCCAAAGACGCTCGATTCGAAGATCAACTTTCTCAATTTCTCCGTCCCTATTCCCAGGCATTAAACTACCCACCCAACCAAGTCTTCATTGGCAATTTGTCACCGGAGGATTTGCGTGCCACCCCCAAACCTTGGTACGAATCGCGCGGCGACTATGTTGCTCGGGGAAAGTTTGGGGAAATGGTCCGCCAAGAAACCTTCTACGGCATTTTGAAAGCGGCCGATGTGCTGGAGCCAGCATTGGTGGAGCTGGATGCGAGCCTCTGCACAACGCCCCAGCCGTTTGAGAGCCTTGTCGACCAAAAACCTCTTGGTCTGTCGCAAGCCCAGATCGACAATGAACTTGCCTCAGTTTGCAACGTGCTAGCGCTCCGAGCGGAAGGAAGAAATGTTGGCTTGGTCCGGCGAGACAATCGAGCGGAAGGCAGGGACGATGAGAATCTTAACGCCCACACTTTGCTCGAGGGGCTATGCGCAAAGGCCACAGCATCCATGGCACTACGCAATTTGCTAGAACAAGCTGGCATCGGGCCGGAAAAGATCGACTATGTCATAGGCTGCGGAGAAGAAGCTACGGGCGATCGCTACCAGCGCGGCGGTGGTGGTTTGGCTAAGGCAGTCGGTGAGATGTGCGGCTGCCTCAACGCTTCCGGCATGGACATCAAGAATTTTTGTGCGGCACCTGCGTCGGCTATCACAGCCGCAGCCGCATTGGTAGCAACCGGCCTCTTCAAAAACGTTGCTGTCGTCGCAGGAGGCTCGTTGGCTAAACTGGGAATGAAATCCGAAGCCTTCATCAAACAACAAATTCCCATTCTCGACGATTGCCTGGCTTCGCACGCATTCTTGGTTACTCAAGATGACCATCGTAGCCCGATCATAAGACTGCAGCCCGGTGCCATCGGGGTGGCTACCATTGGCTCAAGTACAGCCAACGAGGCGATTTACCGACAATTGATTATGCAGCCACTTGAGTCCTTGGGCCTGAAGATCAGCGACATCGACAAATTCGCCCCCGAGCTGCACAATCCGGAAATTATGGAGTATTCCGGATCCGGAGATGTGGCACATAAGAACTACCGGATGATTGCAGCCACCGCTATCCGCAGCCAGGCAATTGAAAAATCACAATTGGATTCATTCGTTCGCAAAGTTGGCATGCCGGGCTATGCTCCCACGCAAGGGCATATTCCGTCCGGCGTCGCCTACATTGGACATGCAATACAAAATATTGTTAGCGGCCAGATGAAGAGGGTTATGATCCTGTCCAAGGCCAGTATATTTCTCAATCGGCTAACCAAGTTGTACGATGGAGTGTCTCTCATCTTGGAAGCCAATCCCGGTCAACAAACTGAATGGAGAGATTGATGCTTGCTGGAAAAAAAGTCGCCATATTTGGAGAACGTGACGACGTTACCGGACTCGCCATCCGGAATTGCATGGAAGCTGCTGGGGCTGAAGTTGTCTATGAAACAACTTCTTGCTTCGTCTGAACGTCAGCTGGCGCCGCAAGTCTTGCGGATCAGGAAGCGATTAAGAAAATCGCAGAACGTTATGGCAATCAGGATCTGATCGTCGTATTTGGACTCAATGAAGTAACCAATTTACGTATCCTGGCGACCACCTTCAGGGATGGCGACCCAAGCTTCGCAGGAGCCCTGGGGGGAGTTGCCCTTGGCTTGAAGAGTTTTCATATTTTCGAACTAAAGGACGAGATCCCCGCGGACACGTGGGAGAGAGAAATGGCTTTCAAGGAGCTGGAGGTTGAGGACGATCTCGTCGAGCAAATCTGCAAGTGCATGCGCGAAATTCGAGGGTAAGGCAGGCAGATTGAAGTCCAGGACGCTACCAATCACTCATCATAGCCATACTGCATTGCCAGCCAGTCCAGCAGCCTGGCCTACCAGGGTGTAGATGCCGGCGCCTAGCATAACCCCAACGCCGATCAGCGTGCATTGAAATAGACCCAATTTTCGCTTGAGTTGAGACATCTTAGTCAGTCATTATCAGCACAGAATCAATGGGCTATCGATTTCATTGACGAGCCGCGAGAGTTGTGCGGAAGTTAGAAGTTTCGAGTCGCGGTTGGCTAAGAGGGCAGCCGGCCGCTGCAGACGAAAATACGCCAGCAAACCATTACTGGTTATTTGTACAAACTCCGCGTTCTGACCTGCAATTGCCAACCAGCGCAAGCATTCTTTTTGGTTTCCCGCTGCATCATCGTCCGCAAGCACGAGAATGCGAATTGGAAATGGGCGAGCAAGTTGGCACCCCAGTTCAATTGCACGCATGGCCGCATGAGATCCGTCGAACAAGACTACGACCGGGCCTTCGGAGGCAGTAAGTTTTCTCAAGTAGTGACTCGCCCAAGCGGTTGGTGCGCGCCCCCGCTGTCCGATAACCAATAGATCGTAGCCGCTAGCCGCGGCGAGAGGCGTCTCAGCGAGGTTGCCCCTGAGCACTCGAAACGCCCAATTTAGTTTTGAATTCTTGAGTGCGGCTTCAAAAGCTTGCTCAGCTTCTTTGGCTGCCAAACGCAGTGCTCTTTCCATGCTGTTGGCCTGTGGCTGATGCGAAGATGCCGAAGCCAGATCGATTTCCCGAGTGCAAGGAAGAGACGCCAATCTCAAAAGATCTTCATCTTCAACAAACAAGCCTTGCAGTTCAGCCTGGCTTTGGACTGCCAGCCGAAGAGCTGCTTGCATGGCGGCACGGCCACGCGGCGAATTATCAATGGCCACCAGAATGCGGCTTTGGTGAGTAACTCGTGCGTGAGTATCTTCAGCCATTCGACCCATCCCCTTTGGCTGCGTGCTCAGGCGGTGCGGCAAACTCGCGCGACAATTGTGCGAATTCGCGCAAACGCTGTTCAACTTTAGCGTTGATCGTATTGGGGAGATAGTTGCCATCTATGGATGCCTGACCGGCCTCCATTCCCGTCAAGAGCTCCATAGCCTCGTCGACATTCTCATACGTAAATACCGCAAACTTGCCTTCGTCGACTGCCAGAATTACATCTTGCCGTAGCATCAAATGCTTGGCATTTGATTTGGGAATAAGTACTCCTTGCTCACCCGTCAAACCAGTCGCCTTGCACACATCGAAAAAACCCTCGACTTTCTCATTGACGCCGCCGATTGGCTGGGCCTCCCCCAATTGGTTGAGCGAGCCTGTAATAGCCAAGCTCTGTCTGATGGGAATTTTGCTTAAGGCCGAGAGTAATGCGCAAAACTCGGCGACCGAAGCACTGTCACCATCGACCAATCCATAAGACTGCTCAAAAACAAGACTGGCTGTCAGTGCCAACGGATAGTCTCGGGCGTAGCGTGAGGCCAGCAAGGACGAAAGAATCAAAACGCCTTTCGAATGAAGTGCTCCTCCCAATTCTACTTCGCGTTCGATATCGACTACTTTACCGCGTCCCATTCTAGCTGTCGCGGTAATCCGCGATGGCCGCCCAAATGCGAAACTTCCAAGCGAGGACACCGACAAACCATTAATCTGCCCAGCTTTTTCTCCGCGGGTATCTACCAGCAGCGTGCCACGGCGGATTTCGTCGTGAATCCGCTCGCGAATACGATCGGATCGATAAACCTGCTGCTCGATAGCCTGCCTCACGTGGCTTCCGGAAATCAAGTCTGAATTTTGCACGCTGGCCCAATAGTCCGATTCTCTAAGCAGATCAGAAATTGTCCTCATGTGAGTTGATAACTTCTGTTGGTCTCCTGCCTGTCTAGCGGCCTGCTCGATCATCAGGGCAACTGCGGAACGGTCCATTGGGCGTGTATTCTCTTTGGCTGCCAGCGACGCCAACAAGCCCGCGAAGAGTTGACAATGCTCGCCATCACAATCTGTCTCATCGCTGAAATCCACTGCTACCTTAAATAGTTCGCTGAACTCCGGGTCGTACTCCTGCAACAGGTAATACAACTCGCGGCCGCCCAGCAACACCACTTTGACGTCCAGAGAAACAGGCTCCGGCTGAAGCGATACGGTACTGATAAGACTCACTGCAGCGTTAATGGATTCAATCTGGATCTGCGCGCACTGCAGTGCACGCTTGAGTGCTTCCCAGCAGAAAGGCTGCATCAGCACATCCCGAGCCTGCAAGATCAGGTACCCTCCATTTGCTCGATGAAGCGCGCCAGCTTTGATCAGCGAAAAATGCGTAACCAGGGAACCCATGTGGGTCTCGTGTTCGACTCGCCCCACCAGATTGTGGATGTATGGGTAGTCTTCAAATACAACGGGAGCACCTTTGGTTTCCGAATTGTCGACCAGGAGGTTTACAAGGTAGGGGTCGAAGGAGGACTTTCGGTTTTCCGCAAACAGCAGGGCGGGGGTACCTTCGGGTGGAGGAAGAAAGGCATCAGCATTTTCAATCACATCTTCCTGAAGTGCTTGAAGATGCGAGACAACACTCGGCAATTCTTGCCACTGTCCGATCAGCGGAAAAATCAGTTGCTCCACGACATGCAGGGTGACTCTTTGATTCAACTCACGAATCTTCTGCCTCGCGAGGCGTTCCAGTTGAGGCAATTCTTGAACAATCGCGACCAGTTTCGGCTGCACCTCTTCGATGGCACTTTCTATCGACTTCTTCTGTTCTGCATTCAGCTTCTCGAAATCTTCCGGTGCTATGACTTTGCCTTCACGCACCGGTGCCAAGGCTATGCCGGTGGGTGTGCGGATCATTTCCAAGCCTTTGGTCCTGGCTTCCTCGGCAACTTTTTCGAGCGATTTGGCGTGCTCGTCTTGGAATTCTTGTTCGAGCTGACCAATTCTCTGTCGGTGCTCCGTCGCTTCCAAAGCGGCAGGAATGGCGAGTTGTAAATCATCTAATAATTGCTCGACATCCTTCACCAGCTGCCGGCCTTTACCTGCAGGCAGTTGCAGGGCACAAGGCCGATCTTCATCCCTGAAGTTATTTACGTAGCACAAGTCGTTCGGAACCTGTTCCGTAACTGCCACCTGTTCCAAGTAGCCGAGCATGACCGTCCGCTTACCTGCACCGGAAGGCCCCATTACGTACAAGTTGTAGCCATCGCGGCGGATACCCACTCCAAATTCGATGGCCGCCTCTGCCCGAGCCTGCCCGGGCAACCCTTGATGGGCAGGAACTTCTGCGGTTGATTCAAATGCGAATTGGCTCGGATCACAAATCCACCGCAACGCGCTAGCGGGCAATCGGCTGGAAGCCAGTCTTTCATCAACTGCCGATAGTTGTGTTTTCATCGTTAGCTACGGTTGCGCAATGCCTGACGGTATGGACACGCTTGTGGGTGCATGCAGTCCCTCAATTGAAAGTTATAAGAACTGAAATTCTACCGCACGAACAACGTCTCTGAATCAAGTTACTCAAAAACTGTCTGTTGCTCGATTTCGGTGCAGAGAGCCTTCAATGCATTCTGCAGGATCGAACGGCGCAGGCGAAGTTCGTCTTCAGGTGATCGCGTCGGATCGCCCACGGGATGCGGTATGGCTACACCAGGCACAATGCGATTCGCACCTACGGTTTTCGAAATCGGCACGATCGAGCAGATGTGAACGGTCGCAAGGCCCGCACGCTCAAGTTCCTTGGCTATCGTTGCGCCGCAACGAGTACAGGTGCCTCACGTCGATGTCAGTATCACCGCTTGAACACCCGCGTTCACCAACAGAGCAGCAATCTCACGCCCAAACTGTACCGCTCGACGTACTGCTGTGGCATTCCCAACGGTAGCGAAATAAGTTTCATACAAATGTCCAAATTTTCCCTCTGATTCCAATTCTCGCAAACTTCCGATGGGCAAAACGCGATTAGGATCTTCATTGGCATAGGTCGTGTCATAACCTCCATGCACGCTGCAATGACTTTCGGAGCTAATCTGATCGAGTCCAACCAGCGAGTAGGCCCCAAATCTGCTTGCGCTTGCAGATTCGATATGGTCAGGATTACCTCGAGGTACGATGCCGCCGGAAGTAACCACCGCAATGCTGGCCTGAGTTAGATCTGCGATTGGGGGAGCCGGCGGAACGCGATCAAAGGTTGGCATGGCATATTCGCTCGCATAAGCCTCACCTGCTATCTTTCGCATCAGCATGTTTAGCGCGCGACTGGCACCGTTGGACGTGGCGAAATAGTTGTGCCTGATTCCTCGAGCAATGGTGTGGTCCGCATCTGGCAAGATAAGCTCTCCCTCCATTAATTTGCGGCCCACGTTGAGCATGTCTTGCATAGCGGCCCGCATACCCAACACGCTTGCCTCGCTACGGACAATGACAATCTGGCTGCGGTAGTTCTCAACTGCTGGATTCTCGGGATAGAGTGCCGTTACGGCTGGAATCTTCAACCTTTGCTGCACGGCTTGGCAAACGGCCGCACAAGCCATGCCATAGCGACCCGCATTAAATGCTGGTCCCGCGACAATCAGGTCGGGTTTCAGTTCATGGTCACTGGCGATGCGTTGTTCAATGAGGCTGACAACTTCTTGGCTCCGGTGCGATAGATCTTCGGCCATGTAGTTGTCTCCCGCTGCCACGGTGGCAACTACATCGAATTGGGGCTTAATTTGCGAAATCAGCTGCCCCGGACCCATGGGACCATCTATCCACAACGGCGGAACATTGGCCTGCTCTTCGCCACCGATTCCTGCAAAGAACTGATTCTCGTAGTGAATCACTTTTGTTCTTGGAGACATCACTTAAACCTCTCGGCAACTGAGGAAGCTATAGCCAAGCTGGTTCGTAGCCCCAACGATGGCCTGAAGTTCAATTTCTAGGGCTCCATCGTGATGCAAACTGTGCGGGTATCCTCCGGCCAATCTCGCCACATCTGGTAATGGTCCGATCACTTTTCGCATGGGCGGCAACTTGATTCTCTGATTGGCGTTGCCCGTGGACACTAATGCATCTGCTTCCGGCGTAGCGTCCGCTAGCGACTGCGAATCGCCCTCGGGCCCCGCAAATTCATCGCTGATGGCAACCGTTTTGACTCCAGCTTGTTCAAGCCATCGAATGATCATCATCATATCCGCGTCTGGATTCCCGAAACCCTCCTTGGTAACAACCACACCTTCCGCATTCAATTCTCTCAGCATGTCGACCGCGGTTTTGGCGGCCTGCCGTTTTTCGGCTAAACGAGTGGGGACGTGGCTTAGCACCATTCCCACAAAGTTCCAACGGATTCCCTGCCCCGCCAACAGCTCAAGAATTACGGGATTCTTCTGGTGATGATAGGTTGTCGTCTTGTCACACGCACTCACGCAATTGCCAGAGACAAGCCCCCCATCCAGGACAAGACGGGGGTCTATTACGCTTGGCAATTCTTGTTTGACATTGACCCCGTACGAATCCACGGTCCGCCGCAAGTAATTGTCATGCAATAGTCCCTGACTCAATTGCAAGCTCAGATAGGCCACCCGCGGCAGGCTCGGATCCCCATCTGATTCTCCCCAGACTATTTCCTGCACTTGATCAGGGTGCTGGTTGATGGTGGTTTTGGCAAGTGCTTCTGCAACATACATGCCAGCATGGCGAACTGTTTCTTCATGTTGATGAGGCGTGATGCTCGCGACCGAGATTTCGACAACCAGCAGTATGAGACTTGCAAATGGGCTGTACGCGGCTCCAGGACCGGACATATCAATGATACCCTCCTGAAACGCGACGATTGGCCCGCATGTTACGACAGCCAAGTTGTTCAAGCAGTGCGAAATCCCGGCACCCAGTTGAACACCTTTGGCTTTGCACATGGGCGCGAGTGCGTCTTTTACGCACAGTATTCGCGTGCTTTCTCCCGGGTGCACAACAGTGAAGCGGACATCCTTTATCCTTGGATCCTGATGCTTCAATTCTTTAGTCAACGCTTCAGCATCAATGCTTAGCTCGCCCGCGGAGTATGCTGTTTGGCTCGCCAACAATGCGTCGGCCACGTCGAATTCATGGAGAATCAAAGTCATTGAACGTTCCCACTTTTTATTTGCCGTCTTTTACATGCCTGTGGCCCGCTTCCAATCGCGTATACTGTGCGAGCCGTGTACATTTTCTACGTATCAGCCGACGCAACTTGAGAGATCTGCCGTGCAGCTAGTTTCATTGTCTCAAACCGCTTTCCGTTTGGCCACCTTCGTGATTCTCGTTCATGCATCCATTACATGGTCCCAAGAAGCACCGATCAAAAAATATACGATCGCGCAGTTTCTCAAGACCGTCTCCTATTCAGGCAGTTCCTTGTCTCCCGATCTTCAGAAGGTGCTGGTCAGCAGCGACGAGTCAGGCGTCTTCAATGCCTATGCCATAGATGTGGTCAGCGGTCAGCGGCAGCAATTGACGGAATCGACCCAAGACTCGATCTTTGCCGTGGACTACTTTCCCAGCGACGAACGATTTCTGTATACGGCCGATCAAGGTGGCAACGAACTAAACCACCTGTTCGTTCGCCAGTTGAATGGCGAGTCGAAGGACTTGACGCCCGGTGAAAACCTAAAGGCACAATTCCTGGGCTGGTCTGCAGACGACCAAAGCTTTTTCGTGGGTAGCAACCGGCGTGATCCGCGCTACTTCGATGTGTTTGAATTCCAGACCGATACGCTCGAATCCAGCATGGTCTTCCAGAACGACGCCGGCTACCTGTTCGCCGACGCCAGCCCAGACGGTCAGCTACTCGCACTTTCTCAAGTCGCCACCCGCTACGACAGCGATATTTTCCTCTACCACCGTGCGACCGGCGCAATGGAACGGATT
>JANSWS010000586.1 GCA_024743355.1 bacterium | reverse complement strand
TAGCCACCATTCCGTATTGATACGCAGTCATCAGCAGCTGAGATTTGCTGTCAAAACGCGGGGTTGAATTCAGCTCCTGTCGGAAATCCGCCTGCGTCCGCAGCCTTTCACTGCTGGCCAGGCCAAATCGTGTGATGCCACGTGCGAAGCAGCGTTCCTTGGGCAGAGTCTCAAAACAGGTTCTCCAATCCACTACCAGCTGGATTTCAAAAACTCCCGAGTCTGTAATGCGAAAACCGTGGTGTTCGGAGAACAGAAGCCTTTCGACGTGGTTGGCCAACAGGGCAGAAGTCGAAATGTCTCCTACAGCCATCGGATACTGCTGTGATAAGGTCGCGAATTCTCGCTGCATATCCTGAATCCGCTTCGGTGTGATGAGGGTGCCCAGCGGGACCTGACGCTTTTCAGAAGTGCTTACGGCCGTCGGAGGAAGCAAGCGTTGCAGGTACTGTCTCAAGTTGGGAAAAGGCTGCGGAGTACTGGCGAGTGCCTGATCCAAATCGCGGCAAGGCACCAAGGCGAACTCGTGATCATTGGTCGGCTGCCAGCGCAAGCTAGGAATCAAGTAGCACGCGGGTTGGGCCCGAAGGGCGCTGGCAAAGCTTGCCGGCAGGTTCAATTCTTCATTGTGTAGATAAACGACACTTCCTCCGGGATGCAAAACGCGTTGTAGCTCTTCGGCAATCGCCGGAAGCATGTCGACGGCATTTTGGTCAAACACGGACATGCCGATCACCAGGTCGACAGAATGGTCTTCGAGAAAAGCAAGGTCGTTGGCAAAGGCTTGCTCGACTTGCGCTGTTGGAGCATGTCTGCGGGCTTCCACAACCACCTCCGGCCGTGCGTCAACCTGCACTAAATGAAAGTTGCCAGGCAACAAGCGTTGCAACATGGCAACTAGTGGGCTGCTGCGTCCGCAGCCTATTTCCAGGATGCGAATTGGCTCTTGGCTTGGAGTTTGCTGAAGCAAATATTCAAGCAGTTTCTCGCTGTGCGGAAGAAAGGGCTCCCGCGGCAGACGTGTGATCACGGTCGAAGTCGAACTATTGCTCATCATGAACAATCCTGTTTGCAACTCTAAATTCTTGGCGGCAAGGGCTTTGTTAAAACTTGATCTTGCGGTTGGCGAAGAAACAAAAGTGTCTGACAACTTTTTCCGGACGCACGTCGAACCTGCATTTCTATTCCTGATGTAGCACTAGCGACTTCAGGCGTTGTCGCATGGGTTGAATGACGGAGGACCATACGCCCGAGTGCGTCTGCCGGAAGAGCTGGGTGCTTGGATACCACATCGTGCTCGTTCCCTGACGTTGCCAGCGCCAGTCTGGATGTGTGTCCAACGCTAGCCAGACTGGAATACCTAGGCTGCCGGCTAAATGGCAAACAGCAGAATCACAGCCGATGACGAGATCCAAATGCTGCATCACGGCAGCCGTGTCGCAAAACGCGTCTCCAGAAGTGTCCAGGTTCTCTGTCAAGTCCAGGACAGGATAGCCTCTATCTATGGGCGATGGCGATTCAGCCTGTTTCTGCAAGCTGATCCAATCGACCCCGTCGACATCGAAGAGCGGTGCAAAGTCTTGCAATACCATGGATCTTTGCGGATCACGCGGGTTCGCAGGGCTGCCCTGCCAGCAGATTCCAACTCGCAGGCGGCGTTGCGGATTCACTGCTTGTGCCAGACCGAGCTCCTTCTGCAAACGCTGTCCCCAGTTTCGCGTTAAGGTCGCGTCGGCCGCCAGATACTTTTCCGGAGAGGGAAATTGTTGGGGAGGTGTCTTACACAGATGCGGCAGGCTCAATAGTGATGCCCAATAATCGCAACTCGGCAAATCCTCTTCCGTCGAAAAACACTTGCACACGCCCTCGCAGGTCGAAAGCAAACGCTTCATAGCAGCCGCACAGCGGACGAACACTTGTGATCCTTGGCGATGGATCAAATTCGCATAGCGAATGAACTGAATGGCATCTCCCAGGCCCTGCTCGCAAATCAGCAAAATTGATTTACCACCTAGTTCTTGTCCTTGCCAAGCGGAGATCTGATCGCTATGGAAGGCAAAGGGAGCATATTGGGGACAACGAAACCTCCACTCAAACTCGGCAAAGCCTTCTTCCAAATCGCCGTTTTTCAGTAAGGCGAGTGCCAGGTTCCAATGGGCCGTTGCATCGTCGGGAGTCGTAAACAGCGCCTTGCGATAGAAATGAATTTCGCCCTCTAGATCGCCCGACAGCGAGCACAGATAGGCCATTTCCAGACTGGCCCCCGCATGCTCAGGCCAGCATGCCAGAATCCGCTGCAACCTGGTGCGAGCTTCCTCCAATTTCCCCTGTTCTCGGGTAGCTCGCGCGGCATTCACTTGCGGATCGGGAAATTCCGGCGCAAGCTCGGCTGCTGCGTCGAACTCGCGAATCGCGTCCTGCAGGCGTCCTTGTAGCGCAAAAGAAACTCCCGCTTTATTTCGCAGGAGTGGGTCGTTCAAAACAGATTCCTTCCGTTCTCAAATTGCTGCCGTCAAGCCTAGGCTCGGCGGCGACGCATCATCAATGCACCGCCCATCAACAGGGCAAGGGCGGCGGAGCTTGGTTCGGGGACCGCTGGCACGTTGGTATTGTCGGTGTCGGCCCAGAAAGCAACGGTTTGATTGGCTCCAACGCCACCGCTTTGAAAACTAAGGTCCAGCACTCCGTACAAATCATGATTCGGAAACAAGGGTGTCCCAAAGCCAACAGTCACGGGCTTACGATAGGTTGCCACCGTATCGCCAGTAAAAGTTGTTCCAGGGGCCTGAGTCGCCGCCCGGCCGAACTCAGAGTCGGGCGTCACCTCGGGATTGAGTATCCGATCAAAAACGACACTTCCAGGTCGTGCGTCAATTACCAGACGAGTCAGATTACTCGTGTTGTTCAGTGTACGGAGTACCCACTCATGCCCGGCAGCGTTCTGGAATGTATCGTTTACTTGCGTCAACGACCATGAATAAGACTGGACTTTAGCTGCCGCACTACCACCAAGTGGCAACACACCCCCGTTGGCATCCTGACCGCCGGTCCAAACGGACGAATTGATCGTTCCATCCGCAAAATGGGCGGTGACAACCATACCGTTCATCAGATTTCCCGAGGTTACGAATGTCAAAACCTCACCGACGAACTGTTTGTCGCCATTGTCCACTGCAGGTATAAAAGCCGCCGACGCACTCCGCCCCGTTATCAGAGCAAGTCCGAGAAGCACGAACCAAGCAGACCGTCGCAAAAACATAGCTGTCCCTTCAATATGCGCAAAAGCTAACAGACACTAGTCTATTTACGCATTGCGCGGGCTGCAACAATTCTGCGGGAAAAATGCGTTGATTTTGTTCATTACCCACCGCCTACCCCAGTAGGGTTGTTTCGCAGGAGATATTCCGCCTGCCCGGGGGCAGACCACGTCAGCCGCCATATCATTTCAGCGGCCAAGTCCGGCGTCCGGACTCGGGATGGGGCTACGACTCCGGTTGCGTCCCCTTCGGCCTGAAAGGCCATGCACATACCAGCCCAGGGCAGAGCTTCGCGGCGTAGCCGCAGAGCGTCGCCCCTGGGATC
>JANSWS010000039.1 GCA_024743355.1 bacterium | reverse complement strand
GGCTTCCTTGCTGAGTAACAGCACATCCAATCATTTTGTCTACTTAGCCGTTGACGTCATGCACCTCGGAGGGTGCCCGTTCAAAGGGTGCCCGTTCAAAGGGTGCCCGTCCAACGGGTGTCTGGTCAAAGGGATTTGGTCCCCGGCAACGAGATCCAATCGGCTTGTGGCCGACGATGCGTTTCCAGGTTGCCCAGCCGCCCGCGTGCGACATGAGGCATCCATAAGACTTTGTCGACCAGTTCAATTAAATCATCGGGTTCAATGGGTTTCAGGAGACTAAACACACCGCCTTGCTGGGATAGCTTGATGCTGGATTCCTGAGGCAAACTGGGGACAAGGAAAATAACAGGAATCTCGGCGGCTTCGTCACTTTCTCGCAATGCGGACGCGAAACATGCTCCGGTATCTGCATCGTCAATGGACAGGATCATGACATCGAATGTCTCTTGCTGGGTGTGGGGCAAAGCGTCTTTGATCTGGCGGGCCAAGACAACGCGATGCCCTTGCATATTCAACACCGCGCCAATCGCTGGCAGCACCAGAGGATCTTGCTCGACGACCAGAATGGAGGCTTTGCCATCCACACGGGTGATGACTCCTTCTTTCGCCATAAATCACGTTCCCTGAGACTATCGGCATTAAATCTGGTAATTCACCTCGGGCCGCATGTCATCGGGAACTCCCGCGCGAACTCGCAGATTTGGCTTCTCCATTAACACGGTGCTGTGGGCGGCAACGCTGCCCGTTATCCATACGGATGATCCGATCACGCTATCGTGACCAATCACGGTTTTACCTCCAAGGATGGTCGCATTCGCATAGATCACAACTCGATCCTCGATGGTCGGATGACGTTTCTGTCCTCGGATCAATTGTCCTTCGGCGTCGGTTGGAAAGCTCAAGGCGCCCAGAGTTACGCCCTGGTAGATCTTGACTCGGTTTCCGATCTCACAAGTCTCTCCGATCACGACGCCCGTTCCGTGGTCGATGAAGAAGTGATCGCCGATTCTGGCACCTGGATGGATGTCGATGCCGCTTTCTTTGTGGGCCCACTCGGACATCATCCTGGGAATAAAGGGGACACCCAGACGCAACAGTTCGTGTGCGATGCGATAGACCGTGATGGCTTCCAAGCCGGGATAGCAGAAAATTACCTCGTCGCGACTGATCACTGCCGGGTCCCCTTCGTAGGCAGCTTCCACATCCATCGCCAGTAGTTTGCGGATGCGGGGAATCGACTCCAGAAACTTGATCGCGATGGCTTGTCCTTTCGCCTCGTAGTCGACTTGGTTGGCACACTCGCTGGACTGGTTGCGGACGCGGTCGTCGTGCAGCAGGGCACGGCCGATTTGCGTGGTCAATTTGTCGTGCAATGCGTCGATTAAATCGCCCACATGGTAGGTGACATTTCCGATGTGCAAGCCCTCGCGGCGTCGGAAACCCGGATAGATGATGTCCTTCAGGTCTTGGACGATGGACACAATCACGTCGTATTTTGGCAAGGGACAGTGTCCAAGATGATTAATCCGATCATCGGCGGTGTAGGTGGCTACGATGGCGGAGGTGAGATTGGGCAGCTGCTCTTTCAATCGAAAATCAGATGCCATAGTGAGGCTCCCTGGAATGCATCAGGCGATGGATTCTTCTACGGATTCTTCTACAAACTGGCCTGCCTCCCCCTCTGTGAGGTGGAGTGCTTGTTGGAAAACACGTTGCGGCGGCGTCCGCCAGCTTCAGGTCGCGGTGTCGGCCTGAAAGCCTGGTTTCTTCATCCCGAGACTGCTTCTTCTCTGTGACGCTGGGAAACGGGACAAGCCTCGTTTCCGTCTTCCTAAATCGGACGTTGCGATCCCCATTCTCAGAAATTGTGCCGCAATCGTCCAGCTTTACCTAGTCTCCGCAGCTTTTTCTTGGGTGCTATTTTGCCGGCCTCAAGCTATGCACGCATGCGTTTTCGACTCTGGCAAGCTTCGATCTTCGTGTGCAGAAGACTCGGCTTGGGCTTCGCGTTGCTGGCACTATGTGGAACCCCGGCTAGCGTGGGGCGGTGGTTGGAGGATGCTGGACGACAAAAGCCAAGCAGAACGACTATCGGCGGAGCAAGCTGGACAAATGTTTCAATTGGCTTCCGGGTGTGCGGATAAGCCTATGCTGATTGCGGGACCGTGTCCTGACGCGCCCGGTTCGCGCCAGGCCCTGTGCGGAATGCGACTATTTGTCGCGTAAAATGCCCGGCCAATGAACGTCGTGTACCCTTAACAAACGCGGTCATTCTGGTGATACTACCGAGCGATTAGCGTTCGGATGCGTCTTCGTATCGATCTGTCGCAGGAATCGACAGCTTTCCGGCCCCGCTCGGTGGCCCTGTAAGCCGATTGCGCGATGATCGAATTCAACTCCGCAGAGGCTACCTAAGTAGGGCTATGAATCGATTCCTTTTTCCACGTTGGACGAACAAGTTCTTGGCATTGCTGGGAATCTTCGCGCTTGCTGGTGCAGGCTACGCCGGGACGATGTTTTTGGGGGTCACCGACGATGTGACGCTGAATCCGGGGTATCAGCCGACGCAGCCGGTGCCTTTCAGTCACAAGATTCACGCCGGCGAACTGAAGATGGACTGTCGTTATTGCCATGTGAACGTGGAGAAGGCGGCTCACGCATCCGTGCCTCCCACGGCAACTTGCATTAATTGTCACAGTCCGATTGGTCCGGACGGGGCTCCGGCACTATCTGCTGTGCATCCGGCCAGTGAGAAGTTGCGGGCTGTCCATCAGAGTTGGGAGTCCGGGGAGTCTATTCCTTGGGTGAGAATTCACAAGCTTCCGGACTTCGTCTACTTCAACCATGCGGCTCATGTCACGCGAGGGGTGAGTTGTGTTTCCTGTCACGGTCGCATCGACACGATGGAGAAGGTTTATCAGGCCAAAGAGCTGTCGATGGCTTGGTGTATTGATTGTCATTCGAATCCGGCCGAGCATATTCGCGAGGTGGCGGATGTGACCAAGCTCGACTGGGAGCCGCCTGAGGGTCAGACTCGGGCTGAGATTGGTCAAGCGTTGATTGATGAGAAGGGGATACATCCGCGGACGAACTGTGCGGTCTGTCACCGCTAGAGTCGCGCGTCGAGCGTTCCCCTTTCTGTTGCATTGAATCGTTACCAGTCGGCTGCACTGGAGGCCGAGAAAGAAAGATAGGCTAGCTCAAAATGCAATCGAAGCAGCTTCCCATCACTTCTGCGAAGGATCAGGACTCGGGTTCCGAGGTTGGGTCGGCGGTAGCTCCTGCCTCAGCCGGTGGTTTCTGGAGGAGCATTAGTGAGCTCGAGCAGACGCCCGAGTTCGAGCAGTTTGTTCAGCGTGAATTTCCCCAGGCTGCATCGGAGTTTCCTGACGGTGTCTCGCGGCGTCGTTGGTTGAAGTTGATGAGTGCCTCTTTTGCTCTGGGTGGGCTAGCTGGTTGTCGCTATGGTCGCAATGAGTTCGCGGCTTTCGTGACGCGGCCCGAAAATACGATCCCCGGTATACCCAAGCACTACGCCACCAATTTCGAGTTGGCTGGGCGGGCTGTGCATTTGCTGATTAGCAATTTGGATGGTCGGCCGATTAAGGTTGAGGGTAATCCGGAGCATCCGGCGATTCGCGCCAGTGAGCCGAATGATCTGGCAAACGGTAAGTCGCGTTTTGCCAGTTCGGGGACGGATGTGTTTTCGCAGGCCTGCGTCCTGGGGCTGTATGATCCGGATCGCACGAGTCGTGTTTCGCGGCGTTATGAAGATGAGTTGGTGGAAACGACTTGGCAGGTATTTGTTGAGTATGCCGCCACGGAGTTGGAGAATCTCAAGTCTAGTCAGGGTGGGAAGCTGGCGGTGTTGATGTCGCCATCGCTTTCGCCGTCCTTGAATCGGATGGTGGCGCGTGTTGCTGAACTGTTGCCTCAGGTGACGGTTGCTCAATACAGCAGTTTGGATGATTCAGGCGCCAGTCGTGCTTTCGAGCAAGTTGCGGGGCAGCCTGCTGAGTTGCTGTTGGACTTGTCTCAGGCTCAGGTCATTTGCTGTCTCGACAGTGATCTTCTGGGTAATCACCCGAACATGGTCGTTCACTCGCGTCAGTTCGCTAAGGGTCGGGCTCCTGAGGTTGGGAGCATGAATCGCTTGTATGCCGTTGAGTCGCAGTACACGGTGACTGGTGCGGCTGCGGACTCGCGTTTGCCGCTTAGGAGTTCGCAGGTAGGCGCGTTTGTGGCCCGTCTGGAAAAGCGTGTGGATGAGCTGCTGGGAGGTGGCCAGGCTGCTAGCGCGAGCTCGGATGATGAGCCATTCGATAAGATTTCCGCGGAAGAGCAGTTGGGTCGCATGGTCGATGCGATGGCCGAGGATCTGGTTGCTCATCAAGGGCATGGGTTGGTTTCTGTGGGAGCACACCAGCCTTACGAAGCTCAGATGGCAGCTCTGCGTTTGAATAAGAAGCTGGGGAATTTCGGTGCCACCGCTTCTCTGATGCCTAGTCGGTCGCAGGTGGAGGGTGTCGAGACCGTTGGGCTGGGTGACTTGGTCGCCAAGCTGCAGTCGGGTGAGGTGGACCACGTGTGGGTCTTGGGTGACAATCCGGTTTACACTTCGCCGGCAGAGCTGAAGTTGGCGGATTTATTGAGCAAGCTCGAGCATGTTGTGTATGTAGCCGAGTTCGAGGATGAAACGGCTATGTCTAGCACTTGGGTTCTCCCGGCGGCGCATCCCTTGGAGTCTTGGGGGGATGTGGCAGGTGCGGATGGAAGTTATGGCATTTGTCAGCCCCAGATTTTGCCTTTGCTGGGTGGGAAGACGACCTGCGAAATCTTGTCGATCTTGATCGGCGAGCCTCAGCTTGGGGAGGAGATTGTTCGCAAGACGGCTCAGGGGGTTGCCGGTGGGGAGTTGTCCGCTCGGCTGTGGCGTGAGGCCTTGCATGATGGCTACCTCAGGGGGTCATCAGTTTCTGCGTTGCCGGTTGGCGACGTCGAGGCTCCGGCTCCGATCGGAGATTTGACTGTCGGAGAGTATGAGGGCGGTGATGTGGAAGTTTTGTTTGCGGCAAGTGACACGCTGTATGACGGTCGCTTTGCTAAGAACGTGTGGCTGCAGGAGCTGCCCCAGCCGATGACCAAGTTGGTTTGGGACAACGCAGCCATCGTTAGTCCACAGACGGCCGCAAAGTTGGGGTTGAGCCAGGGGGCCAGGACCACAACGGAGACGGTGGTGCTCATCAAGGATGGTCGCCGCATCGAGTTGCCGGTGTTTATCATGCCGGGTCAGGCTCCGGGAGCGGTGACGGTTCATTTGGGTTATGGCCGTATTTGCCGAGATGAGGCAGTTGTTAGTGACGAGCAGGTGAAGGTTGGGGTGGACCCGAGCCCGCTTCGCAGTCCGGACAACTCGCAGATTTTGACCGGCGTGCAGGCCCAGCGGACGTCGCGACCTTATAAGTTGGTCACGACTCAAGATCACTTTGCCATCGATAAACTCGGCTTGGAGGTCACTAAGGAACGGGCGGCGATTCTTGTCCGCGAAGGTACTTTGGAGCAGATTGAGGAAGGTGGCGAAGAGTTTGTTGAGCATCTGGGCACGCACCATCCCGAGCTCGAGTCGCTGTGGGAGGAGCCGATTGCCACGTTGGAGGATGATCCGACGGTTCAGCATCAATGGGGTATGACCGTCGATCTGAACAAGTGCACGGGCTGCAATTCGTGTGTCGTTGCCTGCCAGGCGGAGAACAATATTCCGGTGGTGGGTAAGGAGCAGGTGTCGCGCGGGCGTGAGATGCATTGGATCCGGCTCGACCGCTATTTCCGCGGTGATGTGGAGACGCCCAAGATCGTCAATCAGCCCGTCGCCTGTGTGCACTGTGAGACCGCGCCTTGTGAGCAGGTTTGTCCTGTTGCCGCTACCGTGCACACGGAGGAGGGTATCAACGCCATGGCATACAACCGCTGCGTGGGGACTCGCTACTGTGCCAACAATTGTCCCTACAAAGTGCGGCGATTTAATTATTTCAATTACAACACGGAATACGGGTATTTTTACGGCTGGCAGCAACGCGGTAAGCTCGAGGAGGCTAGTCGCAAGCTTCAGCAGTTGGTTCTGAATCCCGAGGTCACCGTGCGTGGTCGTGGGGTGATGGAGAAGTGCACGTATTGCATTCAGCGGGTTCAGAATGGCAAGATTTATGCCCGCGCCGAGGGGCGGGCTGTTGAGGATGGTGAAATCCAGACGGCCTGTCAGATGGCTTGCCCCACGCAAGCAATCGTGTTTGGCGATCTGAAGGATAAGAAGAGCAAGGTTTCGCAGCTTCAGGCCGATCCTCGGGCGTACGCGATGTTGGCTGAATTGAACATCAAGCCGCGGACGCTGTATTTAGCACGTGTTCGCAATACGCATCCGCGTTTGAAGACGGAAGATCAGTTGGTCGAGGCGCATCATGGCGCGGGTCATGGAGCGCATGGCGAAGAGGGGCATGGTGAAGATCATGCTGGGCACGAAGAGGACCACGCGTGACCGGCGGTTGGTCGTCGGCTGCGGCGGCTGGACCCCGTTAGGTGCGGTGGTTTGGCGAGTCGCGGCTCCGGGCGGTTGTATCGGGCGGCTTCCAGGCCGCGTGACAACCTGAGAATTAACACGAACGAAACTACTTACGGGATTCCCTCGGCTCATGGCAAGCATAGCTGTATCAGAGGTAGACAACACCATCGACACGCCGGGTCGTCGTACACCATTGGTGACGGGCGATCAGACGTATTCGTCGGTGACCCAGATGATCTGTCGCATCAGTGAGGAGGCGCAGCCGACCATCTGGTGGATCACCTTCGCGATCGCCTTTCCGGCATTGCTGATGTTTGGGGCGTTGATCGGCTATTTGTTTTTGACGGGTGTCGGTGTCTGGGGAAATATGTCCCCAGTCTTCTGGGGTTGGCCGATTGTCAACTTCGTTTTCTGGGTTGGTATTGGTCACGCAGGAACGTTGATTTCCGCCATTCTCTTTTTGTTTCGCCAGAACTGGCGAACGAGCATTAACCGTGCCGCTGAGGCGATGACGATCTTCGCCGTGATTTGCGCGGGTACTTTCCCTGGCATTCACGTAGGTCGTGCCTGGTTGGCTTTTTGGTTGGCTCCCTACCCCAGTTTGAACTTGTGGATGTGGCCGCAGTTTCGCAGTCCTCTGTTGTGGGACGTGTTCGCGGTCGGAACCTATGCCTCGGTATCTCTGCTGTTCTGGTACATGGGAATGATCCCCGATCTGGCCACCTTTCGCGATCGTTCGACCAACAAGTGGCGAAGAATGGTGTATTCCATCCTTTCCTTGGGTTGGACGGGATCTTCCAGGCACTGGATGCGTTACGAGAAGGCTTATGGGATTTTGGCTGCCTTGGCCACTCCGCTCGTTCTTTCGGTGCACACAGTCGTTAGTTTTGACTTTGCCGTATCGCAGTTGCCAGGTTGGCACACCACGATTTTCCCTCCCTACTTTGTGGCGGGGGCCATTTTTAGTGGTTTCGGCATGGTGTTGACGTTGCTCATCCCGGTCCGGGCCATCTATGGACTGAAGCACCTGATTACTCCGCGGCACTTGGAGAATATGTGCAAGATTATTCTGGCTACTGGCTCAATGGTCGGCTTGGCCTACACCACCGAGTTTTTCATGGCTTGGTATAGCCAGAATAAGTACGAGTATGACACTTTTGTGTTCCGAGCTTTCGGGCCTTATTGGTGGGCATATTGGATCATGTTCTTGTGCAACGTGATTTCGCCACAGTTGTTCTGGTTGAAAGTGTTCCGCCAGAACACCGTTCTGATGTGGATTGTCACCATCTTTGTCAACATTGGCATGTGGTTCGAGCGGTTCGTGATTACGGTCACCTCGTTGGCTAGAGACTTTTTGCCATCGAGTTGGGGCTATTTCTCGCCAACCTGGGTCGACATTTTGATGTTGGTTGGCAGTTTTGGATTGTTCACAACACTTTTCTGCTTGTTCTGTCGGTACCTGCCGATTGTGGCAATCAGCGAAGTGAAGGGGGTTATGAGTCAGCACGCGCACGCCCAGCACCGCCAGGCGCACGGCGAATCGCATTAGGCCCTATGTCGATCTCAAGCATTTCACACAGTGTTCCTCGGGTTATCTAGATGAGTCACCCTAAGCCTGAAAAGAAGTCCTCAGAGCCCAAGTCATTCGGTTGGATGGCCGAGTATGAGGATGAGAATAAATTGCTGGACGCTGCCCGAAAGGTGCGTGATTCTGGCTATACAAGGATCGATGCCTTCACGCCGTTTCCGGTGCATGGTATTGACGAAGCGCTAGGCATCAAGCCGACGGTGCTGCCTTGGTTCACGTTTTGTGCTGGGGCGACAGGCACGCTAACCGCGCTGACGATGCAGTGGTGGATGAATGCCTACGATTATCCCTATATCATTTCGGGTAAGCCATTCGCGAGTTGGCCAGCTTTTATACCTGTAACCTTCGAGTTGACGGTTTTGTTCAGCGCCTTTATGACGCTGTTTGCGATGCTTGGCTTGAACGGATTGCCAAAGCTGAGCAATGCATTGTTCAATAACCCGCGTTTCGATCGCGCGACCGATGATCGATTCTTTCTGTGGGTGGATTCCCGTGACAAATATTTCAATTCCGACAAGGTGCGGAATTTGTTGGCCGACACGGGGGCCATCGAAGTTGATGAGGTGAAGGAAGATGACTCTTCCGACATAGTGCCTCGAAAGCTGGTGCTGGCCATCTTGACCGCCATCGGGGCCACACTGATTCCGGGTGTGATTGTTCTCAATATGCGTAATAGCAAGAGCAGTTCGCCTCGCTGGCACGTGTTTTTCGACATGGACTATCAGCCCAGCAAACGCCCGCAAAGCAAGACCACTTTGTTTGTTGACGGACGGAGTCAGCGACAGCCCGTCCAGGGCACGATTGCTCGGGGCGATTTGGATTTAGCCGACCCTTACGAATTAGGCTACGATCCCGACCAGTTGGCCGATTCACGATCCGCTTCTACTCGGCTTGTGAGCCTGAACGCTCAGGACGGGCAAGAAACCGGATCGGAGCAGGCGGGCGATGCCGCTTCCGAGGATGGGGCTATGGCTGCTGCGTCTGAAGCGGAATTGCCTTGGGTGCAGGAATTTCCCGAGGGCGTGGTCTCAGAAGAGATGTTTCAACTGGGCAAGCTGAAGTTTGAACAGAACTGTTCGGTTTGCCATGGCTATTCGGGATATGGTGATGGTTTGGTTTCCCAGCGGGCTTTGAACCTGGCGCAGGGCTATTGGTTGCAGCCAACAAGCCTGCATGACGACCGAATTCTGGAGCAGCCGGTAGGACGAATCTACTACACCATCAAGAACGGCAAAGGCAAGATGGGCGGCTACGCAGCCTCGCTGAATGCGGAGGAACGCTGGGCGGTAGTGCTCTATGTAAGAGCTCTGCAACGCAGTCAGAATGCGAGCCAAGCTGATGTGCCCGAGGGTGTGGATTTGGAGCTCGGCGCCGCGGAATAGCCGATCGGAAACGCTTGATTCCGAGCGTTTTCTGTGAGTTACAATCAGTTCAACAGGATCATAAATTCAGGTAGTTGAATGGCCTCGAACATCCCAAACGACAACGTGACGCTTCCCGCAAACTGGCGGGGTTTGGCACCGATTCTGGTCGCCGCCGGCTGTGTATGTGTGTTGCTCAGCCTGGGGCTTTGCTATTTCGCGAGTGGCACAGGCGAGGAGGCAGTTGGGATCCGGGTGTTTAGCCTGTCCTACCTGTCAAGCTTTATGTTCTGCTTGAGCTTTTGTCTAGGATCGCTGTTCTTCGTGATGGTGCAGCACCTGGTGCGTGCCAGCTGGAGTGCCTCCATACGTCGGATTGCCGAGCTGCTTGCATTTACCATTCCCTGGTGGTCGCTGCTGTTTTTGCCAGTCTTAGCCCTGGTAATCTTCACCAATGAACCCTGGATTTATCCTTGGAACGTTGGAGCCGGACAAGGTCTGCCAGCCATCGTGGAGAGCAAGTTGCAGTTCCTGAATCCGCTGTGGTTCACGATTCGGATCCTGGTGTATTTTGGGGTCTGGATTTTTGCTGCTCGTTGGTACTTCAGCATGAGTCGGAAGCAAGACGAGTCGGGCGATTCGGAAATCACGCTCAAGCTGCAGAAGTGGGCTGGACCGCTGATTATGCTTTTCGCTCTGGCGCTGAACTTCGGTGCGTTTGACATCATGATGTCTACGGATCCAGCTTGGTTCAGCACGATTTACGGTGTGTACTTGTTTGCTGGCAGCATGCTCAGCTTCTTTGCGGTGATGATTATTTTGTGCTATTTGCTGCAGCGTAATGGTCGTCTCGAGAAGATGGTCAACACGGAGCATTTTCACGATATGTCCAAATTTCAATTTGGATTCATCGTGTTTTGGGGTTACATCGCCTTCTCCCAGTTTTTGCTGTATTGGTACGGCAATATTCCGGAGGAAACACTTTGGTATAAGCACCGCATGGAGCATGGTTGGCAGTACATTGGCTTGCTGTTGATTGCCTGCCATTTTGCCCTGCCGTTTTTGGGAACCATGTCGCGGTATGTCCGCCGACGCAAGGCTCTGATGGCCAGTTGGGCGGGCTTCATTCTGTTCGTGCACTGGATCGACTTGATGTTCTTGATTTTGCCGCAAGAGGGTATCCCGGTCAGCTTTATGTTGATCGCTGGAAATCTCGTGTGCTTGATTGGTATGATCTGTCTGTTCGCCGCTTTGTTTACTCTGAGAGTTGGCGATACATCCCTGGTGGCTGTCAAAGACCCATGGCTGCCCGAAGCTCTGGCATATCAAGTTGGCCCTTAATTTGTTGAAAGGTATTGGGCAGATCTATGGCCACGAAGAATCGATATGACGACTTGAATACCGGAGCCATTGCCTTCGCGACAGTGGTGAGCTGTATTGTGCTGGTGCTGACTATTTTGTCGGTGAGAGCGCTAACTACGGCCTGGGTTGAATCCGAGGAAGAGCGGAAAATGGCCCAGGCGTCCTATACCGCAGCGGATGACGAAATTAGTGAACAACGAGCACGGCTCGTCGGTTATGGAGTTAGAGAGGTGGAAGTCGCAGCCCCCACGTCCGGGGCCGGTGATGAGGAGTCGACGGAAACCACCTTGGAAAAGCGGATCAAAATCCCGCTCGATCAGGCTAAGGATTTGCTGATGGACGAGTTGGGTGCTGCCGCAGAGCCTTCGGCCTGATTATTTGGGACTTAAAGAGTTGTTGTCTTCCGTTCGATGCCTCAGCATTTGCGTTTTGCTTTTTTCCGCACAGGGCGGATTGGCTTACGCGCAGTTGTTGTCAGAGGATCTGCCAGCCAACGCTCGTGGGATCAGTGTTGAAGATAAGATTGGTGAATTCATTCCTCTGGATTGCATCTTTGAAGATGAGCGGGGAAATAAGATCGGGTTGGGTAAGTACTTCAACCAAGGCAAGACAGTTGTTCTGACTCTGAATTATTCGGATTGCCCCGGTTTGTGCATCGCGCAGCTCGATAACCTGGTAGGCACGCTGAAGGCGATGAATGCCAAAGGCTTGGGAAGCAGTTACGAGATTGTGACGGTTAGTATTGATCCGCGAGAAGATCACATCAAAGCCGCCGGGACGAAGAGCAAGTATTTAGGAATGCTGCAAAGTCGTGGTGGGGATGAGTACTGGCACTTTTTAACCGGCAAGCAATCGGAGATTACGAAACTAGCGCAAGCGGTCGGTTTTCGGTACACCTACGATCGTGCGAATCAGAGGTACAACCATCCGGCGGCCACGTTTTTCATTAGTCCGAAGGGACGCATTTGTCGGTATTTGTTGTCGTTGGGCGTCGAGCCTCAACAGTTTCAGTTGGCAGTAGCTGAAGCCAGCGACGGGATCTTAGCGGATTCGATCTCGGACGCCATTGTCCAGTTTTGTTACTTGTACGACCCGGACGCTAACCGGTATTCGGCGGACGCAAGACGTATGCTTGCCTTTGCTGCTGGGGCGTTCGCACTACTGCTGTTGGGTACAACGGCTCCATTTTGGTTTTCAAGGCGTTCACCGAAAGTGGGTGAAAGCAGTGGAGTAGGCGACGGTCAGATAACGGAAGGTCTGGAGGGCGGTTTTGCATCCGATCTTGGCGAGCCGTTGCAGGAAGTCGCAAGTGGATCGGACTGCGGCCGGGAATCACGCGCTGATGCGGCAAAACAGCCCACTCCGACAGGTTGAGCATTGCCCAGGCGATGGGCTTCGTAGAATAAGATTGGCAGATGATCGGTCTCGGGTGATCGGGACTGCCCCTCACAAAGGTGAAATTTTAGGTTAGAAAAAAATGTTGCTTGCCGATGTGAATGAAACGTTTTGGTTTCCTCCGAAGGCTTCTACCTTCGCGCAGGAGACAGATTCGTTCTTTATGGCGATTATGTGGATTTCGACCTTCTTTTTTGTGTTGATCGTCGGCGTGATGCTGTACTTCATGACGCAATATAGGCGACGACCAGGCTACAGAGGGGACTCGAGGGCCTTGCACAATAATGCATTGGAGATCACGTGGACCGTGATTCCTACGATTATTGTAATTTGGATCTTCGCCAGAGGCGTTTACGGCTACATGGATATGGTCCGGCCACCTGCGGAGACGATCGACATCAATGTGACGGCCAGAAAGTGGGATTGGTCATTCCAGTACCCGAACGGGGCCATATCGGACACGCTGCACGTGCCAGTTAATAAAGCCGTGCGTCTTCGTATGCGATCGGTGGATGTCCTGCACTCGTTCTTCGTGCCCGCCTTTCGAGCCAAGACGGATTTGGTTCCCGGTCGCGTAACCACGATGTGGTTCGAGCCGATCCAAGAGGGAATCTACGATTTGTTCTGCACGGAATATTGTGGGGATCAGCACAGCGAGATGATCAAGCGGCAGGGCGTATTCGTGACCAGCTATGACGAGTATGAGCAATGGCTGGCTGAGGCAGCCAAGCCACCGACGCACCCTGTGGCCCACGGTTATTGGCTGTATGCCCGTCGCGGTTGCAAGTCATGTCACTCGGTAGAGCCAGATCGGCGAATTGTTGGCCCTAGCTTTGCCAAGAGCTACGGCGAGTCTCTGACGACTTCAACCGGCGAGAGCGTCGTTTTTGATGAGAACTACATTCGCGAATCGATCCTGAATCCTCAGGCCAAGGCGCGAGAGGGTTATCAAAATGCTTCTCAAATGCCTTCCTATCAAGGACAATTGACGGAAGATGAGTTGATGGCCATCACAGCCTTCCTGCAGGCAATGAAGCAAGATGATTTCATTTCAGTCGTAGCCGATGAAGATGGCTTAACCAAAGAAGACGCCATCTCATTGGGTTTTGGAGACGAAGAGGACTCGGCAGAGACGGCCGAAGCTGGAGCACAGGAAGAAACCGCCGAAGGCGACGGCACACGTCCCGAGTCTGAGGAAGCTTCGGGCGAGGCAACTTCGCCGGACGCGGAACAGGATCAATGATCTTGGTTTAAATCAGCATCACGACAATTATTTTTAGCAGTTCATACTTCGGTTATACCGGACGAGGATAGTGAAATGAGCGCAGTACCAGCGGACAGCGCACGCGCACAACAGGAAGAACGAGAGAATTTTCTCGTGTTTAGCAAGGGTTTTTTGAGCTGGGCCCTGACTCTGGATCACAAGCGCATCGGCTTGATGTATTTGATCGGTGTCATGTCAGCCTTCTTTCTGGCCGGCATTTTGGCCTTGCTGATTCGTTTGGAGTTGATGACTCCGACGAATACATACATGAACAATCAGACTTACAACCAGATCTTCACTTTGCACGGTGCGATCATGGTTTTTCTGTTCATTATTCCAAGTGTGCCTGCCGCTCTGGGTAATTTTCTGGTGCCGATCATGTTGGGTGCCAAGGATGTGGCTTTTCCGCGGCTGAACCTATGTAGTTTCTACCTGTGGGTGAGTGGAGCGATCTTCTTCCTGGCAGCGATGTTCTACACGGGTTTAGACACCGGCTGGACCTTCTACACTCCGTACAGCACCACCACTCAAGGTCCTGTAGTGGCAGCAACCCTGGGCGTGTTCATTTTGGGATTCAGCTCGATTTTTACCGGTCTGAACTTCATCGTGACGATCAACACCATGCGTCCCCCGGGAATGTCTTGGTTCAAGATGCCGTTGTTCTTGTGGGCGACCTACGCGACCTCAATCATCCAGGTTCTGGCTACTCCAGTTTTGGGCATTACGGTCCTGCTACTGGCTGCGGAACGCTTGATGCACATCGGTATCTTTGATCCCGAGTACAATGGCGATCCGGTAACCTACCAACACTTCTTCTGGTTTTACTCGCACCCTGCCGTCTACATCATGATTCTGCCTGGAATGGGAATCATCTCCGAGTTGATGAGCGTACATAGCCATAAGTCGATCTTCGGTTATCGCTTTATCGCTTATAGTTCGATCGCGATTGCACTATTCGGCTTCCTGGTTTGGGGGCACCACATGTTTACGTCGGGCATGGCTGACGTAACGACGATTATCTTCAGTGCCTTGACGTTTACGGTGTCGATTCCGTCGGCCATCAAGGTTTTCAATTGGTTGGCAACGATGTACAAGGGCACGGTGCAGCTAAATACTCCGATGCTCTACGCCCTGTCATTCATCTTCCTGTTCACCATCGGCGGCTTGACCGGCTTGTGGTTGGGTGCTCTGTCCACCGACCGCGTGCTACACGACACGTACTTTGTGGTAGCACACTTCCACTATGTGATGGTTGGCGGTACCTTGGTCGGCTTCTTGGGCGGAGTGTTCCACTGGTGGCCCAAGATGACCGGCAAGATGTTCAGTGAGCTGTGGGGCAAGGTATCTTGTGCCCTGGTATTCATCGGCTTCAATCTGACCTTCTTGCCGCAGTTCGTACTGGGAAGCCGAGGGATGCCTCGCCGCTATGCCCAGTACGTTCCAGAGTTCCAGGAACTGCATGTTATCTCCTCCATTGGGGCCTTTATCCTCGGTATCGGGCTGTTTGTCGCCTTGGGCGTTGTGATTCATTCCCTGATGCGAGGACGCAAAGCGCCGCCGAATCCCTGGGGTGGAGCAACGTTGGAGTGGCAGTGCAGTTCGCCGCCACCTTACTACAACTTCGCCACGCCACCGCGGGTGAATGATCCTTACGACTACACACCGCTGGAATACCGCGATGCGGAGCGAGGATGGGAGTATGTCCATCCACCCACAACGGATACTCCAGCCACCGAACCAGAACCGGCCAGAACCTAGCTAGGAACTTTATCCTTCTGGTTCGCTGGCTACTTGATTACTCGACAGGAAGAATCATGTCAGCAGAAGCGGCGATTCACGGCGAAGCTCATGGTCATGATGATGGCCATGGGCATTCCCCATTTCTTGCGCACCACTTTGACGATGCCGAACAGCAGTACGATTCCGGTAAACTTGGGATGTGGTTATTCCTGGTGACGGAAGTCTTGTTCTTCAGCGGCATGTTCTGTGCCTACGCGCTGTATCGCAGTCTCCATCCAGAGGTCTGGACTTTTGCCAGCCAATTTTTGAACGAGACGCTGGGCGCGTTCAACACGGGCGTACTGCTCTTCAGTTCGCTAACCATGGCCTGGGGTGTTCGCTGCGCCCAGCTGCGCCAGCACAAAGGTCTTGTCATTTGTTTGGCCATGACCCTTGGATGCGCGGCGATCTTCTTGGGCGTAAAAGCCATTGAATACACGCACAAATGGGACTTGGGGTTGTTGCCAGCAGGTTCCTATGAGTCTCAATATTTGCCGGGTATGCACCACTCCGGACCGTCAAGTTGGCTGTATGTGCTAAGCGCTATTCCAGCCTTGTGCGTCGTCGGTTTTGGTATCTGGTATGGATTGAGCCTGGCCAAGGGTGACAAGCAAAAGTCGGAAGTGGCCGGACCGTTGCTGGTAACCGCTTTGTGCTACTTCGTGGGAGTTGGAATCGGATTGGCCTTTGAAAGTGCCGAAGCCGGTGAGCATGGCGATGTCGCCCATGCGGTGGCGCACACCGATGGCGAGCATACTGTCGATGGGCATGCAGGCGATGCACACGCTGCTGCTGCGGGAGGCGATGAGCATGCGACCGAGGAACATGGTGAAGAGCATGTTGAAGAGCCGGTAGCCGATGTGGCGGCTTCCCCCGCGTTTCAGAGCGAGGAGTTGAACAAGTTGCTGGCATCTCCCGGAGAGACCACCATGGTGGCGTCTGCGGCCGAAGAAGCAGCCCAAGTAGCCAAGCCAGGAGAGGCTACTGAGGCTGAGGTGGATCAGCGAGGCGGAGCTGGCTTGTTTTTCAGCATTTATTACTGCATGACAGGTGTTCACGCCATTCACATTCTGGGCGGCATGATCGTTTTGACGTGGTTGCTGGTCCGAGCGACCAAAAATCACTTCAACGAGGAGTACTTTGGGCCCGTGGACTACGTGGGCCTGTACTGGCACATCGTCGACTTGATCTGGATCTATCTTTTTCCGCTGCTTTACTTGATCAAGTAGATTCATCTAGTAGTTGCACTAAAGCATTTGTATCGAGTGAAAGATTCTCATGGCTGACCACGCAGTATCGTCGCATAGCTCCCATTCCGAGGGTGAACATCACGGCTTTGCTCACCCAATGCCTGTGTGGCAGCTGCTAGCGGTATTCTTCGCCCTGATCGTTTTGACCATTCTTACGGTCTACCAGGCAACCTTTGACCTGGGAAACATGGAATTGGTTCTGTCTTTGTTTATTGCGACGATCAAGGCGAGTCTGGTGGTTTTGTTTTTCATGCACATGCTTTATGACAAACCCTTGAACGCCATCATCTTTTTGAGCTCTTTTATCTTCGTGGCTCTGTTCATTGGATTCACTCTGATGGACGCACACGCTTATCAGGATTCGGTGGAGCTCAAACAGGTCGATTCTCCTCGCTCCGAAGTTGTCATGCCAGGCGAGTAGATTGCTCCAGGCCTTAGTTTTGCTTTTATCGGGCCCTATCGCATTGCATGTTAATGCTAGGTGATCTGTAACTGCAGCGTTACTCAAGTGTCCTCCCACTTGGCACTTCGTGTGGCGTATCTGCCACAGTCGGGGCGGCCTTTTCCTTGCAATCTCACAAGCTCTTTCCTCGCTGAATCATTCGGGTGCCTAGTCGCTTCCAGCGCCGTCCATGATGGACCATAGGCTTCGCAGCCGCTTTAGAGACCTGACGTCTCTACCGGGCCTGTATTGACGAGTACGGCGAACTGGCCGCGGAGAATGTATTTGGCAATCTTCCTGCTGACACTTACCGCATCAGTCTGATGACAGAGGATCAACCCACTGGCAACGGCGGATTCACCAGCCAGACCGTGGCGTCCAAATTAATCACTCTAGATTCAGGCGAGCGATTGGATGTTCACTTCGAGTTAGTCCAAGCAGGATAAGGTTTAATCCAGCTCGATGGTCACCGAAATTAGATTTCCGGTAAAGTCGAAGGGCATGTCGAAACCTTCGATAATCGGAGTGCCGGTATCGAAGCCAACGTCGAGCGTTTCATCGAGGGTTACGCGGTTGGGAATGCTCTTTTCAACTCGCCCTTCAGCAATTTTGGTGTCGTTGGCGTAAAGAGTCACATCGGCACCAGCGAAGGGCTTGTCGGCGTCACTCCTGTAGACCATTCTCAAAGTCACCTCTCCGGTTGGAATGCGATCCTGCGATTCGATGTTATAGCGCTCTACACCGGCTAGATTGTAGTGATAGACCAGTCGGCCGTCCTTGACGAACAAACCGTACCCCGCGAAGCGGCCACCCTGCGTAATCAGCATACCTTCGGCACCGCTTTCCGGAATTGTTACCTGTGCGGTAATCGTATGGCTTTTGTGCTTCAGATCAGGAGCTGCCCCTTCTGGAAGACGCAAGAGATTGGGGTAGGAGAACTTCTTGCGGCCCTGCGTCAGGCTGGGGCGGTTTTCGACGTTGAGGCGTTCGGTCTTGCGATCGTCCAGCGGAAGCACGTTGTACTTGGCAGCCTCGGCGAAGAACAGCTTGACCATCTCCTCAAGTTTTTCCGGGTTTTGTTGTGCCAGGTCATTCGCTTGGCTGAAGTCTTGATCGACGTGATACAGCTCCCAAGGCATATTTAGTAAGTCCGCTGGCTCGTTTTCGCTGAGCCACGGTACGCCGCGGATCGCGCTGGCCATCCAGCCGTCGTGATAGATGCCTTGGTTCCCCAGCATCTCGAAGTACTGGGTGGTTCTGCGGTCTTCCGCTTCAGCGTCTTCAAAGGAGTAAGCCATGCTGATTCCTTCGATCGGCTTTTGGGCGACTCCCTCGAATTGAGCGGGCATTTGTATACCTACCGCTTCCAGGATAGTGGGGGCGATGTCGATTACGTGGTGAAACTGATGCCGTATTTCGCCACGCGCCTGAATGCCTTTCGGCCAGGAGACGGCCAGACCATTGCGTGTACCGCCGAAGTGGCTGGCAATTTGCTTCGTCCACTGAAAGGGTGTGTCCATGGCATGTGCCCAAGCAGCGGGAAAGTGGTTGTAGTGACGGTCGCTACCCAAACTGTCGATGGCCGCCAGCTTGGCATCGAGTGGCTCCGGAATCGCGTTAAAAAACGTCATCTCATTTAGCAGCCCGCTTAAGCCACCTTCAGCACTCGAGCCGTTATCGCCAGCCATATAGAACACCAGCGTATTGTCGAGCTCGCCCATATCCTCAATTGCATCCAGCAAGCGTCCCACTTCGTGATCGGTGTGGGCTGTGAATCCGGCAAAGACTTCCATCATTCGGGCATACACCCGCTTTTCGTTCGCGGGCAGGGAATCCCACGCAGGCAGAGATGTGGGACGGGGAGTGAGCTGCGTTCCCTCGGGCACGACGCCGAGTTCGATTTGACGCTTGAGTGTCTTTTCGCGGTAAGCATCCCAGCCATCATCAAATTGGCCTGAAAACTTCTTGATCCATTCTGCCGGCACTTGGTGCGGAGCATGCGTCGCGCCGGTCGCAAAATACACTAGGAAGGGACGCTGAGGCGCTACGGCTTTGGAAGCTCGCATCATGCGGATGGCCTTATCTGCGATGTCTGTCGTGAAATGATAAGCAGATCCGTCTTCGTTGGTCTCGGGTGGTTCAATTCGCTTCTTGTTCTCGACAAGAGCTGGATGGAATTGGTCCGTATCGCCGCCGACGAATCCATAGAAATAGTCAAAGCCCAAGCCGCTCGCCCAACGGTCGAAGGGACCAACGAGGCTCGTTTCCCAGTCGGGCACGTTATGATTTTTGCCAAACCAGGCATTTGCATAGCCATACTCTCGCAGCACTTTAGCGAAGGTCGCAGCGGAAGCAGGGATGATGCCCGAGTAGCCGGGAAATCCTGTTCCCGCCTCACCAATCACGCCGCTGGCTACCGAGTGGTGATTGCGTCCAGTCAGCAGCGCCGCGCGGGTGGGGCTGCAAAGTGCAGTGGTGTGAAAATGTGTGTAACGAATGCCGCTGTTTGCAATGCGATCCATCGCGGGTGTGGGAATGCCACCGCCGAAGGTGCCCATTTGTCCGTAACCACAATCGTCAATCAAAACGATCAAGATGTTCGGAGGGTTCTCTAGGCCGTAGGTCTGCGGAATCTTTAGCTCAGGCTTAACTGCTTCGGAATCCTTATAAGTCAGCCCTATTTTTCCCCGGAAGGCAGGTTCAGGCCGTGGCAGAACTTCTTGCCCTGGAGCATTCAGAATGGGAAACCAGCCAATGGCAAATGTCATTACAGTGAGATTTGCTTGCAAGAAAGCTTTCATATTGCTGGACTCCAGTTGGCGATTCGATTCTTTTGCGCAGATTGATTGCCTGCTTTGTTTGATTAGAGGGAACTGCATTGCGATGTTCAACCGTGAAAATTCGATATGCTGCCACTTTGTCGTCGTGACTGACCAGCGATCTGGACATGCGCGCACAAGGAGCAACTCCTTGGTCATGCTCAGGTGGTTGGTGATGACATGGCCCAAGCTGCTCGTAATCGGCGCGGAAAATCGCCGGTCACCTTGGCAATTCAATGCCAGGGTCAGGGGGTATCAATAGAAACCGTTCCCGCAGTTGGCGAGGCTAGCAGACGCCGTTGGAGCTGCGCGATCAGGTTCGCAGCCAGTGTTTGCGCAGCTTGAGGTTGGATCACCGGATACTTCGGCGTGCCCCCGATGTGCAGATAAAGGGTTCGGTTGCGGACCAATTCGTTCAACTCTACCAGCAACGCCAGCTGCGGTGCTACAACCAGTAGCAGTTTCTCGGAAGACCAGCGAGCGAACTCCGACATGCCAAGGCTGTCGTCCGTTTGCAGAACGGCGTTCAAGTCCAGTTTCTGGTTTTGCAGACTGGTGGATCCAGCTGCCAGAATCCAGTAGGCATTGCTACCCAAGAAGAGTTCGTTGATGCGAAACTGTCCCTGGCCAAGCTGGCCGCGGAGGTAGCCGCCTTGAATTCTTACGGAGGGAAGCTGAGGTAACAGCAGTAAGTTCTGCACGTCGCCCAGCACGGGGAAACTGGCCACATCTCCACCTTGGAAATCAAAATTGACGGGTCCACTAAGATAGTTGAGCTTTTGTAGGTCTCGGCTACTAAGCTTCGCACTGGCATCGAAGCGGCCGGTGCCCACGACGCGTTGAAAGCCCAGTGCTTGACTGAGTTCATCCATGTGGCCGCGCTGCAGCGAAAGCGAAGACTTCATGGACCAGCGAGTGGACGCGTTCAGCTCCAATTCACCGCGCAAGTTACCACCCAGTGCAGTGCCATGCAGATCACGCAGCTGGCTGTCGAATCGGTTACTCTTCCAATCGTATTGCGAACGCAGGCTACCGCGGACTCTCGCGGCGGACAGACCGTTCCATGCGACATCGCTTGCATCCAGTGTTCCGTCTAGATGCATCTTTGAGTCCAGCCTTATCTTCCCGCGAAAGCTTACCGCCCCATCTAATTGCGCCATTGGATTTGGTCCGGCTAAGTGGGAAACTTTGGACAGATCCAAGCCTTGAATGGCGACTTGCATGTCGCCGTCGGGAGTGTTGTTCCGAGTTCCAAGTTCGCCGGCAAGATGCAATCGCCCACCGGCGATGCGGGCGATCCCCTGTTGAATGCGAATTCTATTTTCGCGCAAATCTCCTTCGATCTCCAGAGATTCAACCAACCTACGATTGGCCACTTGCATGTTGGGAACAAGCAAGCGGATTTGACCCTGGGGAGATTGATTGGCTTGCCCAGACAACTGCAGCTGGACCGAAGCTTTGCCGGCGACTTCAGGCACGGCGGTAGGCTCTGCTGCTAGCTGTATGGCTTCGTTCAGATTGAGATCGGCCCACTTCAAGTTCATACTCCAGGAGTCAACTTGAGTATGGATATCCGCCTTGTTGGTTTGATCTGGGTCCTGCAATTGAGCGTCTAGATCAGCGGACAGCTTGCCCTCCAGCAAGTCGCCACTGAGCATGAGTGCGATTCGTTCATTTGTAAAATCTCCTTGGAAGGCGGCGTCACCCAACTTTCGCTGCCGGAGTTCCATTTGTTCCAGGCGGCCGTCGAATTTTACTTGCCAACTTTGCAGCAAGCTCTGCACTTCAGCCGGTTTGCTGGCTTGCAGCTTAAAGGACAGACTTCCATCCCAGCCATATGCGGCCAAGCCAGCTTCATCCGCCAATAGCTCCCAGGCTGAGAGCTGATTAGCGGTGAGATGAAGCCTGTGTTGCCCCACATTCTGGCGTTGCCATTCCGCTTGGCCATCCAATCGTCCTGATTTTCCCAATAGCGTGAACTGCTTTAGCTGCACAACATTGGGATCGATGGTTCCAATCACGTCGCACAGTTCCAACTTGCTCCCGTTCTTATTCCTGAGTGCCACGCTTGGGAAATTGAAAGAGCCTTGGTTGAGATAAGCATCCAAATTCCCCTGGATGCTGGCCTGGCCAGTTGCGCTCAGTGAAAACGCCGAGGCGGCTGGTGAAGCTTGGATAGGTGTCGAGAACCGTTTCAACTCAAGTTGAGCTTGGTAATCCAAAACGGAAAACTGCTCCTGGAGGCTAGCACTGTCCTCCTTGAGTTTGATATCCGCCTGCAGAGCCAGTTGCTCTGCTCGATCCCATAACCGCATCGTGATTTGCGATTTGTTTGGTTCTTTACTGAGTTGAAGGAAATTGTCCCCCAGCGATGCTCCTGCCAGTGAAAGTCCCAGAATCCTGATGCGACTCTCGCAGGACCAGTCCAGGTTGCCTTGAGTGGCCTGCAGGTTGCCGAGTCGCAACTGGGCGTCGAGTCTTCCATCGATCTGCCGCAAGAACTGTAGCTGTTCCGATGTCAGTTGAATGTCGGGCAGGGCTTCTCTAAGCAAGGCGAGCTTTTGGGAAATGTCTTGTCGCAGATTCACTCCCCAGGCGTCGACGGATAATTGTTGGGGCAGCGTCCGCGATACTTCAAGATAGTTCGGCCAGTAGGCAAGGCCATCCAGCTTAGTTTCGGCATCCATCCGGTAGCCGATTTGCAGTTTGGCCGAGGGTGGTTGATGCACGTTTTCCCCATGCGGCAAATCGATGGAAGCAATGTCTAGCTGTGCAGTTGGGCCGATCTGAACCTTGGCAACCAATTGCCCCAGTGCCGTCTGGTTGTAACGCAAGTCGCTCAATTCGAGATCCGCATCAAGCTCCGATAAACCTTGATTGGCCGTGCCGCTCAGCTTGGCGTCGAGACTTAGACTGCCGTCAAAAGCTGATGGACTTGCCAGGACGGACTCAAGGAATTGCCTGTCGATCTGCGATATTCGGAAGTCCTTCGCCTGGGCTGAGACCTGAAATGGGAGGCTGTCGTTCAGTACCCCATCGGCTTGGAAACTTGCGGATTCGTCTCCGCCCAGTTTCCAGCTTCCATCGCTCAACCGCCATTGGCCATCCGCGAGAGTAAAATCCGCCAGGATGTCGCCTGCGGTAGTTGAATCAACCATCAACTGTTCTAACTCAAGCGAACCGATGGCCTGCCATCCCGTCAGATCCATGAGCGAAGCCAGTCTGCTTTTTGCTTGGACTTCCAGTCGGCCATCCGCGTTTGCGATAGGGATGTCGAGCTCAAAAGCTGCCAGCAATGCAGCCACATGAACTTGGTCCAAGCTTCCATTCAGAATAAGTTCCGGCGCGTCGCCCAGAGGCAATTGCCCCACGATCTTGAGTTCTGCTATTTGAGCGCTCGTCGGATCCAACAGGGAGCCTTGCAGCGTGCCTAGATACCAGGTGTTTTCGCGGAAGCCTACCCGTAGCTTTGCGGAGCGAAAGTTCCACGCATCGATCGTTAACAAGGGCGAGTCAAGCTGAGCCTCGACCAGGTAATTCCCCCACTCCAGCCAGCCTCCCTGGGGCTTGACCCACACCCAGCCAGAAACTTTTCCGTCCGCTTCGGGTAGCGGGATGTTGAACCACTTCAGCCATTTACGGACTTGGCTGAGATCTACGTTTTCAAACTCGTAGGAATAGGAATCCTCAGCAGATAGCTGCGATCTTTCGACCACTCCCGCGGGCCATTTCTCAGCTCCAAGCAGCCACTGCTCCGCCACGTCGGAAGTCTCCGCAATCTGACTTTGCTGGCTAGCTGGCCAAGTAGCGAGGGCTGACAAAGCTAGAAATAACCAGAGGCTCACGCGTGCAGTACCTGAATTGAAATTGCTAATAAGTGCATAAAAGCCAGGAAAAACTTATTGGCAAGTCACATGGCTGGTTGGGACTGAGGGATATACATCGGCTGAGGCAGGACTCTATCCATTGTTAAACAGTATCAGTCACACAAGGTTGGTTAACCACCATTTTAAGGGTCAGTTCGAATAGTCGATTGTTCCGAAAGATGATGAAAGATACCAATCTGCCGGAGGAATCAATCGTATGTATTCGACCTACGGGCGTATTGCCTTACTGATGACGATCTGTTTTAGCGGCGGATGCAGTAGCCTTGGAATCTCTTTCTGGCCCTCGCAATTACCTTTGCTTAACAAAGCAAAACAGTTTGCGAGCCAGAGTCGGCTGCCCAGCGGCTTGAACCACGAACTGTCGAAAGACGTGCTCACCGACTACTATCTTGAGCCTGGCGATAGAGTTCTGATCGATCCGTTGGATCTAAATGCGGATTTGCGAATTCCCAGTGATCAGCAGGTGCAGATTGACGGCTCCATCGATCTGGCCCGCTTTGGACGCATCCGCGTAGCTGGAATGACGGTGGAACAGGTCGAGAATGCCATTCTGACTCGGATAAGCGAGGTTGATGACAAAGCCGAGTATGTCAACGTGCAGTTAGTAGAGACGAACGCGGCCAAGATATACGTGCTGGGAGCCGTAGGCTCGCCAGGTAGCTATCCGCTGGAAGGCAGCGAAACCGTGTTGGACGCTATCGTCAACGCAGGTGGGCTTACATCCAAAGCCTCGCCTTGTGACATCATCTTCGTTCGTCCGACTTCGGACTGCGAATGCCGCGTGGTGCAGAGAATCTGCTATCGACAAATCACGCAGCTGGGTGACGTGACAACCAATTATCACTTGCAACCAGGTGATCGCATTGTGGTGGGCGAACGAACTCTGATGGAAGAGTTATCGATTTGGAAGCAGGCAACGCCTTGCCGCTGTTGCGATCGCAGCCAATGCGTTGAGAAGTCGCCACCGAGTGAGCATTACCGAAATCGGTTTTCGTCCTGGACGGCTCCTTTTGCATTGCCGGCGATCTCGGATGACGATGTGACCGGTGAGGATTTCGATACTTCCGGAACGAATGATACGCCTAGGGATACCAATACTTACCCCGGAGATGATGCGAGGAGCAAGGCTAATCCTGAGTCACTTCCCGCTCCCTCAAATGATGAAGACTTCTTCCTGCCTCCGATTCGCGACGGTTTGCCAAACTCGCCGGGTGGGCAATAGTCATGACTGTCGGCTTCTTCACGATATGCCTGCTTACAATGCAACCAAAATGCGCTTGCTTATCTAGCGTCCGGCTACCGAGCGTTGACTAGTTGGACAGCGCCACTTTCGATAAGGCTTCTGGCGATTCATTGGTTAACCGTGATAACACGATCTCTGGCTAAGTGGTGACTAAGCCCTTCGAAAACCGGGGCTAACGCCCATACGGCTGATCGAAAGTGGCGCTGGCCAACTAGGAATGCTGCATTAGGCTCGCTTGCACCTGGCCGTCACTCCATCTGAGCGGGCGTCCTATCGGTGTCATGCGTTCCTCAGCTGGATCGATCCCCAACGCGGCTAACAGCGTCGCGTGTAAGTCCGGCACAGTGATAATGCCTTCTGTCAACGAGCCGGGATCCAGAGTCTCATATCGCTTGCCATCAAAGATGGAGCGATCTGGGTTGGCGGCGGTTTCACCGTGAACGTGACCGCGACGGAACTTTCCGCCTGCGAGCAACATGCTAAAACCGTGGGGCCAATGATCACGGCCCCCAGCTGGATTGTGGAGAGGCGTTCTACCAAACTCACCACCGCACACGACAATGGTATGCTCCAACAACTGTCTTCGCTCCAGTTCTTTTAAAGTGGCTGCCAAGGCCGGATCCAGAATTTGGGTACGCCCTTTTTGCAATTCGTGATTGTTGATGTGTGAGTCCCAACCGTTCAACTCCACTTCGACACATCGAACTCCCGCTTCCAGCAGGCGAATCGCAGCCAGGCAACCTCGCCCGAAACTGCTGTTGCCGAACTGCGTGCGGGTGCTCGCGCCTTCCTGCGAGATATCGAAGGCCGCCAACTGTGAGCTATTCATCATCGAGACCGCCTCTTGCGTGGCGGTTTGATGGAGTGTTCGCTTCCGATCTAAATCACGCAAGCGGCCACGTTGAAATTCGGTCTCAATCGCTGACAACAAGGGCCCCAGGCGTCGGGACATCCGTGGTTCATCAGCGGGGGCCGTGAAGTTAGGAATCGGATTTTGCGGATCACCGGTCTGAAATGCGTCCAGACTCGGTCCAAGATAGCCACCTCTCGGCGGCCATTGTCCCGCATTGATGGAGATATGCCTGGGGATCTCCAAATTGTCAGAGCTCTGGTGGCACACAATGGAACCTATCGCAGGGTGCACCACTGTAGGATCCGGCCGCCAACCGGTTTTCAAATGGTAGGTAGCCCGCTCATGGTCGCCCTCTTTACTTACCACGGAGCGAATGAGAGTGGCCAGGTGCATTTGTTCGGCTGTGGCCGGTAGGTTCTCCGCAATTTCCAAGCCCGGGACGGAAGTCGCGATGGCCTTCACATCGCCGCCGATGTAGCTGCCCGGGTGAGGATCAAAGGTCTCCAACTGGCTGGGCCCTCCCTGAAGCCAGAGAAAAAGCAGCGATTTTGGCCGTTGTTCTGGCTGTCGTTCAGCGGCTCTGGCCAACCTTTCCGCCAAGCCAGTCAGCAACAGACTCGATGTTCCAGCAGTTGTCTGCAGGAACCTTCGGCGCTGCAACTCAGCATGCATTCTCCGGTTTCCCTCGCAACCGGCATCAAAGATCGTCTCTTCCATCGCAAGCATCCCAGGGACATTTGATTGTCAGGCTGCCAAGCTTCGGTGTCATGGTGACTGGTCGTTGAGTCAGCAGCTGAGTTATTTCAGATTTTCAGTGATTCCACGAGAACTCAGTCGAATTGATTAGGGACCAAAAGATATCTCCCATCGCACGACTTCTCTGCTGATCCTGTTTGTCTTGGAGATAGTCGGTATAAGTTTCCATTTCTTGCTGCGAAGGGGCCCGATTCAGGGTGGCCAGATACATGAGTTGGATTGCCTGCTGATTGTCGGAAACCAAGGCCGCGATGCGTGAACTGGAATTGTTCACCAGATCAATCCCAGTACGTTCCTTGACCATCTTTCCATTCATCATGATCAGTCGCTGTTGAATGGTGACTGCGTCGGCATTGAACTCATCTTCTCCGCGATCTCCAAAGCGTTTCAGGAAATCTTGTAATTCACCGTAGGACTTCAGCTGGGTGAAGATCGAGCTGGATTCATCGATGGCGGTCAGCATGTTGGCCTGAAACACGCTTCCGGCAACTTGTTCCGGACGCAGCTGCGTGAGTGGGAAAACTGCCCAGTAGGCTTCGTGTTGCGGGGTGACGTCAAAGTCTGCGCGGCTAGATCGCCGAAATGCATCGGTATGTGCGATCAGTCGAATCAATCGCCGCAGGTCGAAACCATGCTTGGCAAAGTCTTCTGCCAGCAACTCCAAAACCGCGCCGCCCCCGCCTTCGATAACCGACAGATCCAATGGAATCGAGTCAACGGGTTCGACCAACGGGCGTGAAAACATGAGCGCCCACACGCGATTGACCATCGCTCGGCTAAAGGCCCGATTATTGGAGTGCGTGACCCACGTCGCCAGTCGCTCGCGGGGCTTCCCCTGTGCGGGCAGCAGGTCCGGCTGAAAGGGAACCTCCGGCGTCACTAGTTGCTCTTGTTCTTCCCCAAGAAACTTAAACGCATAGGGCCGTTCATCCTCGCGGATTCCTTGAAAAACCGCCTCAGGCAGGGCTGCTCCCGAGAAAAAAGCAGCCAAGGCATGAAAATGCTGTTGTGTACCGTCGATCGGCTCAAGAGTGCTGCCAAAATTGAGTTCGCCCAAGAAATCATCATGACACTGCAGGCAATCGATGCGTTGTCCGAGAAGAACGCGGGAGGTTCGTCCCGCTAAACGAATGGGGTCCGCACGTCGGTCTTCTTGTATCGTGGCGGTCACGAAATTGACCTGTGGAGTATCTGTCCACAAGCCATCAGAGCTCAGCATCTGACGAACTATTTCGTCGTAGGGCATGCCCTGTTCAAATTGATCTGCCAACCAGAGTCGAAATTTGCGTCGTCTAAATAGAATAAAGGGGCCCTCATCGACACCCACAAAGGCACGCGCAAAGCGCTCTGCGAAGTAATCCGCCCAACGTCGATCCTGCAGAAGATAGTCCGTCCACCAGGAGACTTGTTGATCCTTAGCCTGCAATTGCAAGGCCCGTACTTCCTCCAGTGACAAGCCACTTCCGACTAGGGCGATTGAGAGGCGTCGGGCGATCTGCAAGTTATCCGCACTTGGAGCCAGGGTAAGACCTGCCTCCGCGGCGGCGGTGGCCAACTGCTCATTCACCTCGCGATAGACGGATTCAAACTCTGGATCGGTAATCGTGCCCGTGGCAATCCGTTGTTGGTTGATGTCCGGCCGGCGTCTGAGAGTTGCGGCAACTATACTTAAGCAGGTCAGGCCCACTGCCAGCATCAGCAGAGGCTTGGCGAAACGGCGAATCCAATTGCTCTTTCTGGTGTTCATGCCTTGCAGCAGTGGCTTGGATGGGTGAACTTAGAACTTAAACGGGGCGAGCCTGGGGACCTAGCCGAGAACTGAAGAGTACCGTTGCTAACGCCAGCCGGTGCATGGTTTTCGGATCGGTGCTAACCGGGATGCAGGGCCTTGCTCCTAAAGCGGTCCGCTTCGCCCGCGCGAAATTCCTTTTGCAGCGAGTCCAACGTCAGTATATTCGATGGTTTTTGCTGTTTCTTGACAAGAATTCAACGCTTTCCGCGAATAGTCACCTGTTTCCAAGGCGATCACCTGTCGAGCGAAAAGAGCCTTCTGTTGAGTAGCCCTTCCGCCAAGCCGCCCATCGTAGATCCACCTCGGCTGACCGCTCAAAAGTTGTTGCCGTGGAAAAGGCGCGAAGCTCAGGCAAAAGCAGCATCTGTTTCGGGTTCGGAAGACGCGACCGATGAGGCTGCTTCCAAAGAGCAAGCAGAGTCAGCCGGATTGAACTCGAGGAATGAGGCTGAAGACTTTCCACTCCCACAACGGGGCGTGTTACCTGTGGCAGAGGTTCACAAATTGCCTGAGGAACATGTCGCCGAATCACCGGAATCCGCTGACGTTGCCAATTCGGGTGGCTCCTCGGCAAGCTCACGGGCAACAGCGCAGTTAGCGGTCCTTCCGCATCCAGCTGCGGATGTTAACCCTAAGCGACTTTCGAAGCTGACGCTGCGGAAAATTTGGCGGTGGCCGTTGTGGGCTGTGAGCCGAAGTTGGGAACTGGTTAGTTTGTTGCTGATTTTGGCCATCGTTGCAGCGGTGCCTGTATTGCAGCTGGCGAGTCTTGGTTATCTGCTCACAGCGGCCGCCAACTTAGCCCGAGGCAAAGCTTGGTCCAAGGCTTTGCCTGGCCTTCACTTAGCTGCACGGCTGGGGAGTTTTGCGGTTTTCGCTGCGATTACTTGGTTGCCAGTTTGGTTGGTCACCGATTTGGCCTACTCTGCCCAACTGCTTCAACCGGACTCTGAGCTTGCTTTCCGATGGCGGTTGGGGGCTTTTGGGGTCAATGCACTTTGGGTCACCAACTTGCTTTGGGCGGCGGTTCGTGGTGGACGCTGGTGGCATTTGCTCTGGCCGGCACCGTTAAGGTTTTTGAAGGAGGCCTGGCGTCCTCAGACATGGAGTCGAGCGGGCGATCGGCTGTTCGACTGGGTGGCGTCTTTCAGGATCCCCGCACTGTGGTGGCTCGGTTTGCGAGCTGCCGTGGGTGCGCTTTTATGGATCACTCTACCCGTATCCATGATGATTATTGGACAGCGGGCGGAAGACTTCGGGCCGGCCGGTCTTGTCGGATTGCTGGGAGCGATTTGCATGACACTGGTAATGCTCTATCTGCCTTTTCTGCAGGTCCAAATGGCGATGACGAACCGCTTTTCGGCGATTTTTGGCCTGCGTAGCGTGCGAGCCCGTTTCCGATACGCTCCGTGGGCTCATGCATTCGCGTTGTTCTTCCTCTGTCTGTCATCCATACCGCTTTATTTGCTTCGAATTGAAGCCACTCCCGAAGAGCTTATCTGGGCTCCGGCTTTGGTGTTCGTGGTATTCATGCTGCCGGCGAAAATCTTTTTAGGCGCTTGCATGGGCTACGCCGATAGACGCCTAAGCAGGGCGGAGGCGTTGCCTGCCCACTGGAGTTTGCGATGGACCGCCAGCATGCTTAGCCTGGCCAGCGTGCTCGTCTACGTTGGGGCTCTCTATGTCGCGCAGCTGATCGCCGGTCAAGGTGCATTCGTTATGTACTTTCAGCACGCTTTCTTGGTTCCCGCCCCACTGGTATAGCCAGGTTCACAGTACCTCAGGTTAGTGTGCCTGTCGGAGGATCAACTTGGCGAAGGTTACCAAGACAGTTCGGCTACCCAACAAGGAAAGATTGGAGTCGATACTGCCGGCCCAATGATTCGACGAGATTCCTGTACGCCGACCAAGCCAGCTAGTTGCCGTCTGTTGCCGCCCGGTCAAATAGCATTTGCCCGGCAAATCGCGTTAGAATGATGCGTGGTTGTCGCTAAAGTCGGGTTGGCTGCCGCCTGTGCCTCGGGAAAAAGACGTCGTGAAAAAAGGTGTCAGACAGCAAGAAGACAAAGCAGCCGAAGGGCTGTTCCGGCTTATGATTTCTGGCAGCTTTTTCCCTTCCTGCAGCTTGGGTTTCCTGCACCGATTTCCCTGCAATTCCGCACGCTGAATAGGCCAACCCAATCGTTGCATCGACGGATTTTTGCCACACATGGAAAGAATAAAGCAATCGCATGAAGAAGCTTGAGCTGCACTGGCAGATTCTTATTGGCATGGCCTTGGGAGTGCTGTTTGGGTTGGTGGCCATTCGCTTGGGTTGGCAGCCCTTTGTTGTTGACTGGGTGAAGCCCTTTGGAACGATTTTCATCAATTCGCTGAAGTTGATCGCGGTGCCGTTGATCGTGGCGTCCCTGATCAAAGGTGTTTCCGATCTACAGGACCTTTCCAAGCTGTCGTCCATGGGCGGACGCACGATCGGTCTTTACTTGATAACCACGCTGGTGGCAGTGACGCTGGGATTGCTCGTGGTCAACGTGGTTCGCCCAGGGGTGGGGTTGTCGGAAGCAACGCAACAGGCTCTGGTCGAAGACTTTCAGACAGCTGCAGACGAAAAGATTTCGGCTGCGGCGGCGGAAAAAGAGAAGGGGCCGTTGCAACCCTTGGTGGATCTGGTGCCGGAAAACATCTTTGCGGCAGCAGGCAATAATGGCAACATGCTGCAGGTCATTGTCTTTGTCGTATTCTTCG
>JANSWS010000520.1 GCA_024743355.1 bacterium | reverse complement strand
ACCTGGTAGGTCAGCACCGCTAATTTGCCTGGCTCATTCGAGAAGTTCTCGCCCGCGATCAGCTTTTCGGAATGATTGCGGCGACTGTCCGGCAAGACTTCCAGATAGGCACCCGAAGAAGCCCCTTCCAGGTGCACAGGATCGCCGTCCGGGGAAATCTCTTGCGCGCCTTTGGACGTCACCAGATAGAATGCGCGGAGCTCCGTCTGGGTCTGTCCCACGAAATGCTCCGCCTCAACGGCTACCAACCCGTCTTTCTCGGCAAACACAAGATCCCTTTCGGCCAACGGCTGCGTCGTATCCTGGGCTGAGCAATCCACAGTTAGTGGCTGCGAGCAAAGTACTACAAGCAAAACGAGTTGGAAGAAACTCTTCGGTGAACTCATGCTAAGACTCCCGGTGGTGACAGAGGGCAGAAAAGGGCAAGCGGACAGCCTAGGTCGTTGAAGGCTTGGGGTAGATGGATTTCGCCAAGGATAGTCCAGTCAAGGATTGTTTCCCAGGAAATTCAGGCGGTGAACTTGTTTGGATTCTACCCAATCACTGACGGTTCGATTGAAATCTTCGAAATGCGGAGTCGAGCGATGAACCACAAAAGCGTCGGCATCGCGGTAGGTTTCGTACAACACGATCGTGTTGGGATTTTGTTCATCTTGCAGCACATCAAATTGATGACAACCCTCCTCAAGCTGCACGGAATCACGAGCTTGCTGCAGAACGCGCTGCCGAAATGGCTCGACAAAATCGGGCTTGATCTGAAAGAAAACGACAATGGCAAAAGTTGGCTGTTCCATTTCGATTCAAATGCTCCTGGGGTGCTGGGATAGGAATTCAGCGGTAATTCTTCTGTTCGTAGTTTGATTCGAGCTCCGTCGACTAGTCGAGGCGAAGGTGCTGGCTTAGCTAACCAGCCGGGAAACGCCGGTTCAGTTCCTGGACCTGGTCGCCATTCAAATATCGCGTGGGCATTCCTTGAAGCAGCAGAAACAGCTTGGCGGTTTCCTCCAACTCCTCCATTGCGTAGACGGCATTGTCGAGATCGCTCCCTCCAATTACCGGCCCGTGGTTGGCCAGCAGCGCACTGCGATGGGTTGCTGCGACATTTTCAATCGCATCCGCCAGGGATGGATCGCCCGGCGGAATATAGGGCACCAGCGGGAGGCGGCCGACTCGCATGACAAAATAGGCTGTGATCGGCGGCAGCACGTTGTCCGGATCGATATCCTTCAGGCAACTAACGGCAACCGACCACGTTGAGTGAAGATGCACGATGGCTTGTTCCTGACTGCGACTGCGGTAGTAGGCCAAGTGCATGAACAGTTCTTTCGAGGGCGCTTTTCCTGAGAGTAAATTTCCGCTGGAACTCAGTCGAGAAATTTCATCGGGCTCGAGCCTGCCCATGCAGGAATTGGTGGGTGTAATCAGCATTCCGTCCGGGAGTCTGACGCTGATGTTTCCGCTGCTGCCCGCCGTGAGTCCACGTTCATAGAGTGACTTGCCGTGCAGAACCATTCGTTCGCGCAGCTCCCTTTCTTTCATGTCGCTTTCCCCACAGCCGTGAAGCGGTCTTGTTCATCCCCTTTGCAGCGTGTCAGACAGACTGCCTTATGTTGACGGGCAGTCATCACGCGGATCGCGACGGCTGCTGAGAACATGGCGAAGTGATTCTTGACGCGTGCCCGAGCCAATAGAATTGGAGCAGCATCATATCAACCACAGCCAAAGATAGCTACGCTGACGCTGGTAGCTACGCTCACCAGAGCGTGGTAGATCAAAGCGTGGTAGATCTGAGCCGTCCACCTTCTGGCGAAGGTAGCTACGGTGATGCAGGTAGCTACGCTCGCCAGAGCGTGGTAGATCAAGGCTGGCGAAGGTGGCTACGCTTTTCGGTCAAGGGCTTGCCTGAATCTTCTTCGCACCCGTGCTACTGTCGGCGTGGGACGTCTTGCGAAGTACATGCCCGGGTCTGGCTCCTGTATGTTCGCCACGGTCGAGTACCAGTTGCCCATTCACGATGACATATTGGATGCCGATGTTGTAGCGAAACGGATCGGTATAGGTTGCCTGGTCGATGATGGTCGTCGGATCGAATAGCGTGATATCGGCGAACATGCCCGGTCTCAGGATTCCACGGTCGTAGATTCCAAGTTTCGCGGCATTCAGCGAAGTCATTTTGCGGACGGCATCTTCCAGCGTGAGCACGCCGCGTTCTCGTACATAAAGTCCCAGAACCCGTGGAAAGGTTCCGAAGTTTCTGGGATGGGGGTTGCCACGACGAAGAGGACCATCGATCGCCAGCGAAGAGCCGTCAGAACCAATAGAACACCAAGGCTGGGTCATCGCCAGATTCATGTCGCGTTCTTCGTGGTGGGCGTATACAGTGCCGACGGAGCCTTGTTCTTCGATCAGCAGGTCCAGAAAAACGTCCAAGGGATCCGGACTTGGACTGAGATTGGCCGAGCGTTCCTCAATCACTGAGTCCATGGTTCTGCCGCGATAGGGCGAATCCGCACTGATCAGCATGCGGCTCCAGTCGCGTCCGACGGCTGTATAGTGGTTGTACCAGCCGTCGATTCCGTTCTCTATATCGCGCTTTATCCGCCGCCGGTCCTCGGGGTTCTGCAGGCGTTCCAGCATCTTTTCCGTTCCACCTTCGTGGGCCCAGGGGGGAACGATGCTGCTCAGATTGTTGTTGCCACGTGTATAGGGATAGACATTTGCCTGTACATTCACGCCTCGCATGCGAGCGCTATCAAACATCTCCACGACTCCCCGCATGTTGCCCCAGGACTGCTGATCGGCGATCTTCAAGTGAATGACGTCCACCGGCACGCGGGCCCGCTCACCAATGGCGATCGCTTCCGCAACCGAATCGAAAACACCGGTGCCTTCATTGCGGATATGGGTCGAGTAGATGCCGCCATATTCGTGCACGACTTCGCACAAGGCCACGAGATCCTCTGTGGTTGCCAAAGAACCTGGAGGCGTCATAACTTGGCTGGACAAACCAAAAGCGCCGTCTTGCAGGCCTTCCGCTAGCAACTCCTTCATTCTTTCAATCTCCGCCGGAGTCGGACGCTCGAAAGACATGCCCATCACGGCTTGCCAGAGATTGTTGATGCCAACGTAGCTGGCTACGTTGACCGATATCGTGGATTTTTCGAGGCAATCAAAGTAATCATCTAAGCTGGAAATGGAGAAGCTTTCGCCGTTGACAATCTGCTCCTTGGGAGGCATTTGTCCTGTGTTAGGAGCTCCCGAGGCGCCCTCGCCTAACACCTCAGTGGTCACACCTTGTCGGATCTTGCTTTGAGCGTTTCCATCTTCGAAGAGCGTCCAATCGGAATGAGAATGCATGTCCACAAAGCCTGGAGCGATGACCAGGCCAGTGGCGTCAATCACTTGCTCGGCCTGGCCCGTCACTTTCCCCATGGCGACAATGCGGTCGTCTTTAATGGCCACATCTCCCAGGTACCAAGGATTGCCAGTACCGTCCACAATCCGGCCTCCCCGCAAAATAAGCGAGTAGGGAGCTTTCTTCGGCTGCGGTTCCGTGCTGGGCGTAATTGCCGCCGTTGACGACGAGGCCAGCGCGTTCACTGCCATGTCGGATAAAGTCGACAGAAACGCCAGCGTGGCCCAGGACGTGGCGGTGGTGGATATGAATTGATCTTCTGCGTGCGGAAAGCCCGACTCGAAATACTTTTGGAACGGCTTGCTGCGGGATGCCACATGCCACGAACCATCGGCTTGCTGGGAATTCAGCAAAAAGCGGATGCCGTTCTCCCAGTGGATTTCCTGTGTGCTAATTCCACTTCGACGCAAGGCATATAGCACGGTGCCCGTCGCGTAGGCGTCGCTGCCCATTCCCTCTTTCTGTTCCCACCCTCCATCGGCCAGTTGACTATCGAGCAGTTGTTGCAACAGGCATTGTCGTCTCTGCTCGGGCAGGTTGACGTATTCCGCGGAGAGCAGCGCGAATACCAAGTCTTCGGTATCGCGGGCCTCGGCTTCGGTCAGCCACTCAGCGGCGCGTTGTCGTGCGACCTGAACGCGTTCTGCCTGTTCTGCAGTCGAGAATGCGCTCAAGGCCCGCAAGGCCAAATAGCTGGTGGTAAAGTGGCTTGCTTCGGATGGAGGGCGATCACTCGAGCATTTCCAGACGCCGCTCCGCGATTGCTTACGCAACAAGTATTCGCTGACGGCGTCGGTGACTTCATCTGTGTTGCTGCCTGCCTCTTCGAGTGTCCATAGGGCATAGCCAGCGGTATCCACCCCGCCGCCTTGCCCCTTACCTTCCAAGTAGGACTCGTACCCACGTTTCAAGTGCGCGTAGGTATTCTGTATCTGATTCTCCAGGTTTTCTCGATCGATCTCGAACCCTTGTCGCGTCGCTTCCACCAAGGCAAAGACTGGCTGGGCTTGGCCATGACATGTAAAGCAAACTCTTTGTTCGGCGGTGCCCGACGAGGCCAGTTCCAACAGCTTCAAGGCTTTGGTGGCGGAATCTCGCAATTCCTGGGCCAAGTTGTCCGAATTCACCTCCGCGCTCAACCTATTTGTCAGCAACGCAAGAACAAACAGCAAGACAATGAGACGCTTGAGAAATTGAGCTGGATATAGGGGAAGCGAATTAGATTGCAACATGGGGTTCTCACTCAAATTTAGGTAAGTGCTGCTCGCATTGTAGAATGT
>JANSWS010000336.1 GCA_024743355.1 bacterium | reverse complement strand
ATACCCTCTGGCTGCCGGCCATTCCAATGCAAATCGGCTTGCTGCTAAAGCCCGGCAGCCAAGAACCGTGGACGCCATATCGCATGGTGTCCGCCTTCATTGAAGCTGGTGTTCCGGCCGAAGCTTTTGCTCTTTATCCGGGTGGCCACGATGTTGGCGGTACACTGCTAACGCGTTGCCCCCGCTCCATGGTCTTCGGCAGTGCGCAAACCGTCGAGCAATATGCCGGCAATCCGCGGGTGCAGGCACACGGACCCGGGTTTTCAAAAATCTTGCTGGGCGATGATGTCGTCGATCGCTGGGAAGATTTTCTGGACGTGATGGTGGAAAGTGTATTCATCAATAGCGGACGCAGTTGTATCAATTGCTCTGGCATCTGGGCTTCGCGACACACCAAGGAAATAGCACAAGCCTTGGCCGAGCGTCTCGGGCCCATCGATGTGCTGCCGCCCGAGGATGATAATGCTGGTTTAGCAGCCTTCACCAACAAAGCCATGGCAACCGGCACTTGGGGTATGGTCCAGCAGGACCTGCAGGAATCAGGGGTAACTGACATGACCGCTTCGTTCGGCGATCGTTTGATCGAGAAGGAACGCTGTGCTTATTTGCGACCTATGGTGGTGCATGCGGACGGTCCCCAGCGAGCGGTAGCCGGAAAAGAATACATGTTCCCATTTGTGAGCGTCGTAGAGTGCCCACAAAAGGACATGACTAAAAAGATTGGCCCGACATTGGTTGGCACAGCCATCACTGCGGACGAGCCCTTCATCGTGGATTTGACGGAAAGCACCGCAATCGACCGATTGAACATCGGCCCGATCCCAACGAACCGCTTGAACTGGCTTCAACCGCATGAAGGCAATCTGACCGAGTTCCTGTTCCGCTCGCGAGCCTACCAGATCGCCGAAATGCCCGCTCCGGTTTCCGTCTAGTTGGTTACTCGCGTTGTTGACGCTTGGCGGGCACGGAAATCCATCGGCAGAGCATAAGTCGTTTCAACCTGCAGGCCGACAGCACCCACTGTCGGCCTTTTTTCGTGACGCGCCTCCGTGGCTGGAAGACCTATCCCTCTTGTTGACGATCTTTACGTGGCTGATAGCCGGTCTTCATTTCCCAGTAGATGTAGCCAAAACTAACCCACACGGGTGACGACAGGCCGAGTAGAAATAGCATGAGCGCATTGGCGGACGTAAAGCCCGCCTCGCGGACCAGCGAGAAGTATCCAGCACATGCCACCAGAAGAACGAAATAGAATTTCACACGCTACCTATGGAGTCTTGGTAAAGGCACGATCGACGCGTTCTTTCCCAAATTGCATGAACCTCGATACTTACACCCTCGTTCCAAGGCTCTGCCTTGGAACGCTCTATCTGCGAGGCTCTGCCTCGAAAATCAGGCCAAGCTGTCGCATCGCTGGGATCACAAACACCGCAGGCGGAGCCTGCAAAACATCGGGTGACCAGGCGGAACCTGGTAGCCAGTTGGTAATAGAATTTCAAGCGTTACTTAGGGAGTGTAAAGGCACCCCTCGTTCCAAGGCTCTGCCTTGGAACGCGCTATCTGCGAGGCTCTGCCTCGAAAATCAGACCAAGCTGTCGCATCGCTGGGATCACAAACACCGCAGGCAGAGTCTGCAAAACATCGGGTTGCCAGGCGGAGCCTGGTAACCAGTTGGTATTGGGTTAACAAGTTGGTATTGGGTTAATCAGTTGATGGCGTTCTCGAAACTGCATGAACTTCGACAGTTCTCTCATTCTACTTCTCTGCGATCTGCTCGAACACGCGGATTGCCGGCGACATTCCTCAAGCCACCGCTACTAGATTTTACTGCTATCGGACTTACTTACATGGCCGCGCCTTAGCAGCAGAAGCCTTGAAAATATTGAACAACAACCAATTGACAGCTGTCCAGGCCGCAGAAGTCACCGACGGCGTACATCACTTGCTATGATGGCGGTCTCTGACATCCTAAGGAGATCCGACATGCTCTTTCGACGCCCCGCAATTCGCTTGCCGCTGCCCGTTTTGACCTTTCTACTTTCCCTTGGACTAACCCTTTCCGTAAACGCGTCCTCCCCACCCAACATTCTGCTGTTGCTCAGCGATGACCACAGCTACCCGTTTTTGAGCGCTTATGGGGCCCCCAATGTCCGCACGCCCCACCTAGACCGACTTGCCCGCGAGGGCATCTTGTTTCACCGCTTCTTCACATCAGCACCACAGTGTGTCCTATCTCGCGTGTCGCTGATGACGGGGCGTTCGCCCATCGCTGCCGATATGATTCGCTTCTCATCGCCGCTCCCCAAACGTGAAATCACGCTGCCCGAACTTCTGCGTCAACAAGCAAACTATTACACCGGAGTTTGCGGACGCAGCTTTCACCTGGACGGTTCCAATCGACTGGGCAAATTCGTCGAGAAAATCTACGAAAAACACGGCATGAGAACATTCGAGTCTCGCGTCGACTTTTTGAGGAAGGGTAGCGACGCGCAGGTAGCCGAGCAATTCACTCAGTTTCTGGATCAAGTTCCTCAGGGCAGGCCCTTTTTCATGTGGGCAAACTTTAGCGATCCTCATCATGTGTGGAACGCCCCGGAAGAATATCGTCCCGATCCCAGCCAACTACAACTGCCTGAGCACTGGCCGGACCTGCCAGGCATGCGGCAACAACTGGCGGATTACTGCGCCGAAGTCAATCGAGTCGATAAGCGGATTGGTCAGGTTATCGCTGTCTTAGAATCTCGGGGCCTAATGGAGACCACGCTGATCGTTTTTGCAGGTGACAATGGCGCCGCGCTACCCCACGGCAAAGGCTCTCTTTACGATCCGGGCTCCAATGTCCCCTTCTTAGTCCGCTGGCCACAGGTGATCCAGGGTGGCCGGCAATCCTCGGCTTTGATTAGCGGTGAAGATTTAGCGCCTACACTTTTGCAAGCGGCAAATCTGAAAGTGCCGTCATCCATGTCGGGCCAGAGTTTTCTTGCCTTGCTCAAGGAAGAAGACTTCACGGCTCGCGAGTTTTTGTTTATTGCTCGCGGCCCCCATGGCTCCGCACCGGTGCGGGTCGAGGCTAGCAGCGCCCCCTATGATATGGGCCGTGCCGTGAGGAGCAATCGTTACAAATTCATCTACAACTGCACACCCTGGACGCCCTACGGCCCCGTTGATTCCGCGCGGGGAGCCGCATGGACTCAAATGCTAGCGGCCGCGCAAGCAGGCAAGCTCAGTCAAGAACTGATGGACAGCTATTTCACCACTCCGCGGCCCGTTTACGAGTTCTACGACCTGGAACGAGACCCGTCCGAACTTCGGAATCTGTCCGGCGATCCGCGTTATGCGGAAGCCGAGACGACGCTCAGACAGGCACTGGTTGAAAGAATGATTTTGGAGCACGACCATCTACCCCTGCCGGAATTGCCTGACTGAGTGCAACAACCGCCCTGCGATTCCACCGTTTATCTTGGCCAACTAGGCTTGAAGCTTTGCTGTACCACAAAATCTGGTCGAAGCAGCCCGCTTGAACGTTCCAGCGTTGAAAAACGCCAGGCCGCTGAAGGGCGAAGCTAAGTCATTCGGCTGCCGCCAAGAATAATGCGACTGAGCCCAGTTCTGCCGTTGTTCGAGCCCCCAAGGACCGATTATTCTAAAGACGTCGTGAGTCCATGGGCTTAGCAATCGATGCATCTTCCACCGTCTGGCGACGGTAGCTACGCTCGCCAGAGCCGGTCGTAGCTACGCTCGCCAGAGCGTGGTCGGTAGCTACGCTCGCCAGAGCGTGGTCGTAGTGGTCGGTAGCTACGCTCGCCAGAGCGTGGTTGCATAACTTCGAAGGAGAAATTCAATGAAACGAACGGTACCTTTGTGTTTGTTGGGAATGGCAGGCTTCGTCGGTTGTTCCGTCGAAGATCAATCCGTTGCCACCTCGGCGCCGGCTGCTGTGGCGCCAGACACGGCGACTGCGGAAAGCGCGGACGCCATGCTGATTCACCTTAAAGTGCCGAATATGCACTGAGGTGCCTGTGCCGCCTCGGTCCGAGGCGATTTGTCCAAAATTGCGGGTATCACTGACATCAAGACGGATCCGAACGCCCGCGAATGCTCGTTCAAAGTAACGGATCCGAGCGTAGACTATAAGTCTGCCATCGCCAAGTTCGCGGAAACGAACACGCATCTAGCGGATTACTCTTTCGACTAAGGCCTGAGCCTTCTCCCGTCGCTTGGATCGTGCTGACGGATATGCATGCAGACGGGTACATGCTTTAACTGATGGGCCTGGTTGCTCCTCTAACTGTGAAAGTTCGTTGGGGACTCTACCCTGAGCAGCCAGGCCAGATCGCTCGATAATTGCTGCCCGCCGTAGCATGGTTTTCTAAACCGTGGCCAGCAACCCTGTACAACTTGGAGCATGGTTTTCCAAGCCGTAGCAAGCATCAAACCCTGCATGAGCCTGTCACCTCATGACTCGGCCTCATCCGACAGCTTATTCATACCGAGCGACTGTCCAATTTCGGTCGATCGCAATCGTACGCTGCTGCCGGTACGACCCGCCGACCCCATCAACGAACGAGGTCTTGCGCACACGATTTTGTGGTGACCATTCGAGCCAGAGTGATTCGTCACCCCGCGAGAGTTCAAAGCGAAGAGTTCCATCCTTGTCGCGATCAACAGCCGCCAGCCTTACCCCATCGTGTCCCAGCGACATGGGAGTCAACAAGATCAACGTGCTTGGACGGCCATTCGGGTAGGCCATGAATGGCCCAAGATGTTCACTTTGGCCGTCGTATTTGGGCCATTCTTGGCTGAGTTGTTGAGCCAGTGGCATCAGCCGCTTCACCGTTACACTAGCCCGATGACGATGCCCAAGCCAGGCTATCTGCTCCCATTGGACGTAGATACTTAACCACAGCGCGAACAGAATGCACAACAAACCGATGTATCGGATGGACCGATAAGCTCCATTTGCCCAGAACAGCGCGGAAACGGAGACAGCTACGCACAAAATCGCGAACCAAAGAATACCGCTCATCAGCAGGCACAGAAATTCCGGGAGTAGCGTAAGCTCGTTTGCCGCCGCAGTCTTAAACTGCAGCAGGGGCAACAGCGAGAGCCTTTCCAATCGGGGATCGCGAAAGTTCCAATAAACGACGAACAACATGAGCAAAAGCTGGCTGATTACGCCAGCCATCACCCAATTGTTTTGCCCGGAGCCCACCGCGGCCCTGCTACCATCCGTCCGAGAACTGATCATCAAGATCTATTCATTGTTCTGTTTGACTTCAGGCTGGCAATTTGCAAGTGCGAGCAAAGCGAAGCTTGTGCAAAGATTCTTATCGTTCTCAAACCAGCGACTGTTCGCATTACTCCAAGAACCATCATTTCCCTGTCGTTCGGCCAGGGCGTCCACCAATTCCTTGCGCCAGTCGTGCGATTTACCTTCAGCATCCGTGACTTGTTCGAGCCGGGCGGCCTCGAGTGCCGTACTGAAGGTTTGATAATAGTAATACAAACCCGCGCTGCCCATGCGAGGGTTCTTTTCCAGGCTATAGTTGGCTGCGATCCACTTCAAGGCTGCCGACACGCGAGGATCATCCTGGCTCAACCCGGCGTAGATCATGCTCTTGTAACCTGCGTAGGTCATCGTGCCATAGCCATAGATCCCACCATTCGGAGAGTAGCGTTCCTCATCCTCCGAGGGATCAATTTTCTCCTTGGGGATCATATAGTAGAAGCTCCCATCGCCGATCTTCGATGCAAACTCGGTAGTGTTATGGGGTGACGCCAAGTTTTGACATCGCGAAACAAACTCGAGTGCCGCTTGAATGGTCGGGTCTTCCGGCGCTGCTTCGAGAGCAATCAAAGCCTCAATCATGTAGGCTGTGTTCGACAAATCTGGGCGTCCCTTCTCTCCATAGCCAATCCCGCCATTCCACACATCACTGGATGTTGAATCGCCAGCGCTACCGTACTGGGTTCCTGTCACAAACTCCTTAGCCTTGGCAAGCACCTGGTTGTACTTCCCATTGCGATTGGCCTCCACAAAGCAGATGATGCCGATGCATGTCTCATAATTCTTCAGTCTACCACTGCCGTAGATCCCACCGTCAGGCTTTACGAAGGTCTCGAGAGCTGACAAACCCTTTTGGACCAGCGGGCTATCCGGCGATTCACCGCAGCGAAGCACGGCCGTCACCGCCAGAGCCGTGATACCCGGCCCCGCTTCGATCGAGAATGTTCCATCTTCAGCCTGGCTCGATTTCAGGAAATTGAGTCCGGAGCGGATCACAGCAGTCAACTCTGAATCTTGCTCCTGAACCACTTGGGAATACGCCGGCTGACCGCAGAGGTTCAACATGATTACTACTAGCATCGGCCATCGCATCGCTTTCATCCTCGCTTTTTGCTTAATTGCTGTTGCCTGTGAATCGCGGGCTTGTTTGCTATTCGAACTGAACCAACTCGCCATTAGAACGCGTCGAATAACCTCGCCACAGAGCCAAGTCGATGTTATCGCTGACAGAATGCACCGAGCCATCGGCAAGAGTCACATTGACCACCCCGCTATGAAAACTACGCGAAGTGATCATCGCATAACTGGCTGGGCCGCGATGGCCGTTCTTGCCTTCTTGCCATGAGTTGTAATCCATCTGGCGGTAGAGTACACCATCTTGAGTGTAGTGGACATCGGCGTTAGGTGGCATGGCGGTGGTAATTCCCGTGTGGTGCACGCGTCCATCTGGCCACTCGGTATGGCCCGTGTTCTTGAACTGGGAACCGCTGGCAACGATTGCCTCGGCTTCCTGCCGGCTGGATGGTATGACGGTGGAGGACGGACCCCCATTACGCTGATATGGCGTCCAAGCTTTGACTTCGGCGGCCAACAATGTGGAGCTGGTTCCATCGGTAATACTGCCGAGCTTGAGGAACGAATTGGGATAAAACAGACCATCGCCACCGCGTTGAGTGGCCGGATCATACACGAAGTAGCGGCCCAAATTGAAACCGTAGCAAGTCGGATACAGCAGCGGCCGACCTCCGCCCGGATCGCGAACTTCGTCGGCCTTGGCATCGCTTGGGCATGCATAGGTAGGAACGCGAAGTCCGGAAATCACGCTCTGGAAATCCCACCCCTGTGTTAGATCGACTTGGTTGTACAAATTTGCCTGTTCCAAGAAGGGCAGAATGCGGCCATGAACTCCCCAGGAACCATTGTTGGCCGTATTGCCGAGGCGAAAATCGATAACCGCGGAGGGTGGCAAGCGTTTGTATGCACTCTCGTAGTTCAAGAAGGCTAGCGACAATTGCTTGAGATTGTTCTGGCAACTCATGCGTCTCGCGGCTTCGCGGGCAGCCTGGACGGCAGGCAGCAGCAAGCCCACCAAGATGCCAATGATGGCAATCACCACCAGCAATTCGACCAACGTAAACGCAGTACGACTGCAGGACTTTCGCTGCTGCCAGGACGCCGCAGGAGGAGTTACGATTGCCGATGTCAAGCTGAGTTTTCCTTTGCTTCCCATGAACGATTCGCTTTTCAGGACTCCAATCAACTGCCTCGGCGAGTTGGGCTTTTGCGGGAAAAGCAAAGGCTGTGCCAGATGCCTGCCAAGCGTATCGGCAGGCGAAGCGAGACCATCGCCGGTGTTTCTAAACACTGTGCGGTCCGTTACTTTTGATAATGTTTCGCCTGGCTTTCAACGTTTCAATTGGAGCTCTCCAACCTCTGGCTGGCGTTTTTTCCGCCGTGCAGGTTGGAAAAAACATCACCACCAGCCTAGCGTTCGACACCCTGAACCAATCCTGTCAAGTCCGGAGCATGGTGTTGCACTTCGTGCTCAAACATCTTTTCAAGGAATTTCCGTAACAAGCACACGGGTTGGCAAGCCATGCTACAGTCTTCCATGTAAATCGATGGCGTCCGCCTGCCGAAATTTACCGTGGCTTTCGCTTCGTCGCATGCCGCACAGATCGCCACGGCGCCGAGTTGGACTTCGAGATGATGCTCACGCCTCCTATAGAATTCAGATCTCTCCGACAGCGGCTTTTGCTGCCAATGCTGCTTAGCGCGGCCGTCGTCGCAGGGCTGGTCGCCGTACTCTCGTTTGTTGCGGGGCGGAGTTGGGCCACACGCGATATGCAGTTGCGACGTGCGGCTGTCGAGGAGACCATCCGGCAAGCCACTTACCCTCTCACAACCTCCGTTGTCCGTTCCTTGGCCAGACTTTCTGGCGCCGAACTTATAGTCCTCGACGGAGCCTCTCATGTTCTGGCAACCACGGTGCCACTACCTGAAGACTCGCAAGATTGGCTTTCGGAAGTGAACGAACCGCGGCTGGATGCCACCAACGGGACAGCCGCTTCGATTCAAATTGGCAATCGCAAATTCATTCAGTCCGTGTTCCGACATGTTGCGACCAGCGGCCGTCAACAGGCTACCAATACTCAGGTGATGGTGCTCTTCGATCAGCGAGGAATTGACGCGGCTAGTCGCCGGGCTGCCATGCTGCCGCTGATTACCGGCCTGACTACCATCCTTCTGCTCAGTACGGTTACTTTTGTGGTCACCACACGCATCGCAAAACGTATCGAAGTGCTGCAACGCAATGTCGAAACCGTGGCCGCCGGGAATTTCGAGGCATCTGTTTCCGACAGATCCTTGGATGAACTGGGAAGCCTGGGTCGGGCCGTAGACCGCATGGCGGGCCAGCTGAAAGGCTTGTGGAGCGAAGTCAACCGACAGCAAAGTGAAAAGCTTTTGCACCAACTTTCGGCCGGAATGGCTCACCAATTGCGGAACACTTTAACCGGTGCTCGGCTCGCTTTGGAATTGCATCAAAAACAAAACCCAGAATCGGACGAAGAGACGTCCGTGGCGTTACGCGAGCTGGGAAGCGCGGAGGATTATGTTAAACGCCTGTTACAGGTAGGAGCTGGCGAACAACAACAGCACGACCAGCCGGCACAGGTGGCCAGTTGTCTGCGAGAAATTCAAGCCAGTCAGGATTTAATGGCGAGACATCTGGGTGTGCAAGTGGAATGGGATTACCATCCAGCACTGGAACAACACTTCGTCGCGGACGGGCCAACGCTGAAAGCCGCAATCT
>JANSWS010000782.1 GCA_024743355.1 bacterium | reverse complement strand
GTGACAATCGACTACCCATCTTCACGGCCCGCGTGGCACCCACCCAAGTCACTTTCCTGGGCTACTCCGGCTCGACGGGTCTGGCCGAGATGGACTACCTGCTCACCGACGCGCTAGCGAATCCAGCTGACAGTCAGAGGTTCTGTACGGAAAAGATCGTTACCCTGCCCCATTCTTATTTTTGCTACCGCCCACCGCAGACCGCTCCCGACACGCAACCGCTGCCAGCCGACCACAATGGCTTCATCACCTTCGGATCGTTCAATACACGAGCCAAGATGAGCCCTTCCACCATCGATGCTTGGATTCGCATCTTGCAGTCGGTACCCGATTCACGCTTGCTACTGAAAAACAGTTCGCTGACCGACGCCGGTGTTCGCCGAGAACTGATGGATCGCGTCCGCAACGCTGGAATTTCTGATAATCGACTGCAATTTCGTGAACGCACTGAGAATCTTGAAGACCATTTGAAGACTTATCACGAAGTCGATCTCGCTCTGGACACCTTTCCGTACAACGGCGCGACCACAACCTGCGAGGCCCTGTGGATGGGAGTGCCGGTGGTGACGCTGGCGGGCGTCACCCATGTGCATCGCATGGGAATAAGCATCTTGAATGCGATCGGCCTAAGTGAACTGGTCTATGATCACGTAGATCGCTACGTGGCTGGCACGATAGAACTAGCCCAGCAAAGAGGCCGTCTGCGATCCTACCGCGAATCCATGCGCGACCGATTGCAGGCTTCTCCTCTAATGGATGAAGCCGCATACGTACTGGCTTGCGAGCAGGTCTTCCAAGCTTTGATAGCCTCGCGAAGCGGTGAACTCTGTTCGTAGCGAAACTCGTGGAGAGTTTCGGCGCCAGCTTTCTTGGAAATACCAATACGTTTGCCAGCAAATCAAATGCCGCAACATCAAAGCGCGCGTGCTGCCTGTTGCCCCAGACGGAACACCTCCCTGCGGAGAAGAGCTGGCATGGCAGGAAAATGAAAGGCAGAAATATGGTGGGTATCGAAGATACAAGAATTGGTCGGCAGGCCAGATACTCTAATGCTCCCGCGTTGCCGAACTGTGAAGGCACAACTTTCTACACCATTGGCGCGTCGAAAAGTGACTAGTCGTAAAATGGCTAGTCGCAAAACCTCCCCTTCGGCAAGAAACCCCTGGCCATGCCCGTACAAGCTAACAAGGAGCCGACCACACGGGCGAGCCCGTGAAGATATAGGAAGCCGGGCCGCTAGAACGGAAACTGGAGTCGTCAAACCTTCAGTAGTTCTAGAGGACACCGGCTATGAAAACAGAATATCACATTGCGTTG
>JANSWS010000170.1 GCA_024743355.1 bacterium | reverse complement strand
GGTCTCCATCTTGTTTTGCGATGGGTTTTCCACCAGCTGACGGCTGCATCGATTGAGTTGCACCAGTCGCGTCTGGTTGAGTGTTGACAGTTTAAAGCGGCCTCCAACCTTGTTGACGATTTCCTCTTCCTTTAGCTCTTCAAGCATGCTTTACCTTCTCTCGCGCTTTTTTTTAGACACTGACACATTTCGGAAACCGCGACGTTCACATCGCGGTTAATGATTTCATAATCGTAGTAGCTCAACGCCGACAGTTCTTCATCGGCCACTTCCAGCCTACGTTGAATTGCTTGTTCATCTTCCGTCTTACGACTGCGAAGCCGGTGTTCCAGTTCGCTCCGCGAGCCCGGATGCACAAAAAAACTGAGCGTGTCATCCCGACGCTTCATTACGCTCAGGGCTCCCTGCACGTCGATCTCTAAAATGATCCACTTTCCGTCCGCCAGAGCCTGGTCTACCTGGGCGGCCAGGGTTCCGTACCAGTCTCTACCAAAAACATGCATGCACTCCAGGAACTCTCCGTTTTCGCGCATGGCATGGAATTGCTCGAGGGAAACAAAATGATAGTCTCGGCCGTCCTCTTCGCCTGGCCGCGGTGCCCGCGTAGTGGCAGAAACACTCATTTCCAAGGGGAGGTCACAGCATTCCAGCAATTGGCGAAGCACGGTGCTCTTGCCCGCGCCCGAGGGTCCAGACACGATCACCAATTGGCCGGGCAAAGGAGCCCCGCCAACCTCGTCCCGTAAGGAATCGGCTGACTGGTTCATCAAGCTACTCCAGGTTTTGTACCAGTTCCCGCATTTGCTCAATGGTGGCTTTGATATCCACCACGCGCTGGGCGATTTCCGCGTCTCCCGCCTTGGAACCAATGGTGTTCACTTCCCGGAACATTTCCTGAATCAAAAAATCAAGCTTCCTGCCTTGGCTTTCCTCGCTTTCCAGCAGTTTCTCAAATTGAGCGAAATGGCTTTGCAGGCGGACGAGCTCTTCACGGACATCACAGCGGTCCGCCATGACCAGTACTTCCCGCAGAAGATCGGCTTCCCGCAATTCCGCTCCGACCTCGGCCATGGCTTTGCTCAGCCTTTTCTCGAGTTTGCCGCGGTATTCTTCGACAATTTGAGGCGCTCGCGCCTCGATGACGGTAGTCAAAGCGACCAAACGTTCCAGTTGCTTGGTCAGCTCCCTCGACATGCTCATTCCCTCGGAGTGCCTCATTCGATTCAGACACTGCAAGGCTTCCTCGACTGCCTCCAATGCGGCAGCCTTGGTTTCGGCAGCCACGCTGGTCGCGGGCAGGGGTTCCTTAATGACCCCCGGCAGAGGAAATAAATCTGTAATCGAAATCGGATCCGCGGACAGTCCAAGCCGCTCGGATATCTCTCGACACTTCTGAATGTATGCTTCGATGGCGGATTCGTCCAAGCCAAATACGGCCCCCGCCACGCTGCCAGTCAGTTGAACATTGATCTGCAACGACCCGCGACGCAAGTGAGTGCGTACTAAATTCTCGATCTCAGGCTCCAGGCTGCTCAAGCCTTCGCTGGTTCGAGTCTGGATCTTCAAATGCCGGTTGTTCACCGCGCGAACTTCCGCAGTGACTTCGCCCGAGCCCAGCCGGCGTCTGCCCTGCCCCTGCCCCGTCATACTCAGTAGCGTCATGGTGCGTTCCGACTTGAGCCAGGAGCTCGCTGTTTGGGCGAGCGGCAGATGAATTCTTACCCGTAGCCACGCTCGCCAAAGCGTGACCGATATCGTCCAGCGTCTGGCGACGGTGGCTGCGATTGGCAAATTTTCATTTGCCGCTAGCCTTGCGACTTGCTCAAAGCTAGTTGTTGGAGTCCGAGTTTGAGTCGTTTGCGGTATCCGCCGTGGGCGTTGAAGTCTCAGGGGTCTCGTTTTCGTTACTGTCCTCCCCTTCGGCTGCAGCATTGTCGGCCGCGTCAGCGGGTGTTGCCTGCGAATCGCCTGCGTTTTCCGGGGAATCACCGGCCGGACTGCTCAAATCGTTGGCCGGGCTTCCGATATCCACGTCCAAATCAGGCTCGCCCCCAATGCCCTCCAGCGTTCCACTGGCCGAAGGTGTATTGGCTGTTCCGGCACCCAGGGTCGGCAGCCCCCGTGACCTCAAGAGCACGACGGAAGAAGCGCACAAGAGAATCCAAAATGCGGCCACGCCGACAGTGATCTTGGTGAACAAGTCTCCCGCTTTGGTTCCAAAGGCGGACTGACCGCCGGGCCCACCCAGGGCACCCGTCAGACCACCACCGCGGCCGCGTTGGACGAGTACAAGCAGGACTAGGAAAATCGATGAAATGAAGATCGCAATACCGAAGAAGTATTGCGAGAGAACGCCGATCAACATGGTCGCGGTTTCCGTTCAAATTTCAGATGAATGGTTGGGAATTTTAGTTTTAATCGTACGATAACTTTGGCTGGTGACGGCCCGAGAGAACAGCAATCTGGAAGCCCCACAGTCTGTCGGCCGATGTTCGTGCAGTCTTAGTTTGCAGCGGCGACAATCGCCAGGAAGCTATCAGCTTTGAGCGATGCTCCGCCTACCAAAGCTCCGTCAATATTCGGTTGGCTCAGCAATTCACTGGCATTGTCTGGCTTCACGCTTCCTCCGTATTGGATTCGAATCGAATCGGCAGCTTGCGAGCCAAAAATCTCGGAGAGCAAGTTGCGAATCTGGGCATGTACCTCTTCGGCCTGGCCCGGAGTCGCGGTCTTTCCTGTTCCGATAGCCCACACAGGTTCGTAGGCGACCACAATTCCGCCTGCCTCCTGAGCTGACAGCCCAGCCAGCGATCCCTTGATTTGCTCTTCGATCACCGCCGAGGTAGCCCCTGATTCCCGTTGCTCAAGGGTTTCGCCCACGCAGACAATGGGTATCAGATTGATGGCCAGAGCAGCTTTGGTTTTCTCGTTGACTATCGCGTCGGTTTCGCCAAACAATTGCCGACGCTCGGAGTGCCCGAGGATCACATACCGACAATCGAGATCCTTGAGCATGGCTCCACTTACTTCTCCGGTGAACGCTCCCTCTTTCTCCGCGTGCATGTTCTGAGCACCCAGAGCGACGGAACTGCCACGTAGGGCTGCCCCAATATCGTGCAGATACACGGCGGGAGGGCATACCGCGACCTCCACGCGATCGCTGGGAGAGAGATGGTCAACAATGGCGTTGGCCAGAGCCACTCCGCTATCACGCAGTAGGTTCATCTTCCAATTTCCGGCAATGAGATAAGTTCTCAATTCTGTCTCCAAATTCTTCTAGGGATGGCTCGTTTCCCGCTCATATGACTTGGGTGTGTGATGGCAAACTAAGCGGCCGAACTACGACTGGGCGTCATGCCTGCACCGCAATCAGGCTGCCACCTGCTTATGAAGCACACTAGCGACAGCCTTCATCTGTTGCATCAGCTCGTGGTATTGTTCTGGGAGCAGGGCTTGAGGCCCGTCGCTCTTTGCTTCCTCGGGACAATCGTGAACTTCAATGTGTACGCCATCGGCTCCGGCTGCCAATCCGGCCAAAGCGCAGGCCGGAATCAAGTCGGGCCTGCCGGTGGCGTGGCTGGGGTCCACGATGATCGGCAAATGACTCAGTTGTTTGACGAGCGCGACGGCAGCGACATCAAACAGATTGCGAGTCGCACTGTCGAATCCCCTGACCCCGCGTTCGCAAAGCACAACTTGCGAATTTCCTTGGCTGAGAATGTATTCCGCGCACATCAACAAGTCGCTCACGGTGGCCGACATGCCACGTTTAAGCAGTACTGGTTTGCTTGTCCGTCCAACCTCGGTCAGCAAGACAAAGTTCTGCATGTTGCGGGCGCCAATCTGCAACATGTCCGCGTAATCCGCGATCAATGCAACATTTCTTGGGTCGGTAACTTCGGTCACCACCGGTAACTGGTAGCGGTCGCCGGTGGCCCGCAGAATTTTTAGTCCCTCTTCTCCCAAGCCTTGGAAGGCATAGGGACTTGTGCGTGGTTTGAATGCGCCTCCCCGCAAGATATTGGCGCCACTTGCCTTGATGGAGTCCGCGATGCGATCCATCCGCTCCGGCTCTTCGACCGAGCAAGGGCCTGCAATCATGGCCAAATGCCCGCCGCCCACGGAGGTGCTGCCGACTTGGATCACGCTATCTTGGGGATGGGCCTCGCGGCTGGCCAGCTTGTAAGGCGGCAAGACCGGCAGCACGTCCGCGACGCCCGCGATCGCTCGCAAGGGCGCTACGCGGGTCTTGTCTTCATCCCCGATGATTCCAATGATGGTTCGATAGGTTCCCCGGCTGAGATGCGCAGCAAAACCCATGGATTCAACACGCTCAATCACGTGATCAATCTGCTCTTGGGTAACACCGCTTTTTAAAATGAGAATCAAGGAGGAAGCCGTCGCTATGCAAGTGGTTGCCGGTTTGCTTTGGTGTCGGCTGGTTAGGTGCCGTTGAGTGGGAGGCGACCGAGTTGCAAGGACTCGTTGAGACGAGCGGCTTAGATAGGTCCGCAACAGGTCTTACGCCCCGTCCCCGAGAGGCCTTTCGTCCCAGTCCCCGACAGGCCAACGCAGTCCCCGGCGGAGTTCATCAAGGGTCCCAGCCACTGCTCACGCTCGTTCGCCCCGTTACTCCACTCCCAAACGCCGCGTTACTCCCAAACGCCCCGTTTCCGAAGCTCTGACCGCCCTGCTGCAGGGCCGTCCAGCGATTGGCCTAAGTCAAGCACTCTGAGCGACTTGGGGAGAGTCCCAACGGACGAATCGATAAGTCTATCGGCGATTGCCGACGCCGTCGAGACGTATCCCGGTCTGCCGCGTTACGGGCCGGCGCTTCTGTGCTGGTAGGGGCCGTTAAACTCCCTAGATGCCCTATTTTGGCGGTTTTGATTGGAGATCGTGTTCGTGTTGGCTATACTGTTGTATGCTTGGTGTATGAACCTAAGTTGCCTGGATTAAACCGTTTAGGGGCTTGAAGTTAGGCATTGCTGGCCTCGCTTCCCCGCTCTGGGCGGTTATCTAGCTAGAGGACTTTCGAAACCTAGTGGATTTTCGAACCAGAGATTAGGAAGAGATTGGGATGACGCAGTTGGGCAAAGTGTTCGTCGGCTTAATTTTGCTGTTGAGCATTCTATTTTTTACCTTCTCCGTCGGTGTCAATGCTTCTCATGTCAATACGCGTGAGCTGGCAGCCGAGTATGAGCAGCAAGCCCGAGAGGCCGAAGCAACGAACAGTCAGCTTCAAACGTTGAAGGACAATTACAAGACCGAGATTGAAATCGAGCAAGCCTCGAAGCGAGCCGCCTTGGCGGCTTTGCAGACGCAGTACGAGGCCGTGGAAGCCCGGCTTCTGCAATTGGAAATTCAGGCTGGGGAACTGCGGAAGACGCTGACCATCGCCGCTCAGACCAATGACTCGACCCAAAAGGATCTGCGGGATGCCGCCGACCAGAATCGACAGGTCCGAGCGCGAATTGAACAAATCAAACAGGAACGCGATAAGACACTTAAGGATCTCATTGCAGTAAGTGCGGAGATTGCCAGCTTGCAAGGCGTTTTTCAATCGCTGTCGGAACGTGCGGCAAGCATGGAAAACGCCGGCTAGGTCGAATCCATCGTTCCAGGCTAGAGGATGTAACCACTAACGGGACCGCTGTTTCCCCAGACGGCCTATTTTCGCGAAATTCGTTGACATTCGAAAATATCGGCAACTATATTGCATGCAGATGCTGGAACTATCTCTCACGCATTCCTGCCCCTGCAAGTGATTCCGCGGAGGTGCAATTACAGCAGCTAATTCGATTTCGGTCGCCATTTCGGGGCAAAGTTAGACACCCTTAATCGGCCTTGTCCGGGATCGAACCCCCGACTTGTCTAATCGCAACTTATCTTCCATCCAACCGCTGCTTTGGCTGTGAGCCCAATTCGAAAGAGGAAATCCGTATGACTCTGCTGGGAAAAGTGTTTACCGGTTTGGTCTTCCTGCTGAGCGTCATTTTTTTCGCACTTTCGATCGCCGTGAATGCGACTCACATCAATCAGGCCAAGGAAGCTGCCTCGAACAAACAAGCAGCTGAGAGAGCCCAGGGCGAGGCAAATCAGATTCGTATGCAATACGAGAACATCAAGACCGAGCTGGCCATTGAGCAGGCGGCCCGCCGTTCCACGCTGGCTTCCCTGCAGGATCAGCTGACGACGGCCCAAAGCGAGCGTGAGTCCGCGGAACGCGATTTACGCGATTTGCAATCCGCGCTCACCGCGGCCAACCAAACCAATTTGGCCAATGCGAACGAGTTGGATGCCAAGACGAAAGAGAATGAGCTGTTACGCCAAAAGCTGGTGGAAGCTCGACAAGATCGCGACCAGATGTTTCAGAGGCTAGTCACGGCCACCGATCAGACAAACCGCTTGCAAAGCGATTTACAGACTCTGGCGATGCGAGAAAGCGACTTGGCGGATGACTACACCAAGCTCAAGGAGCGTATGGATGTGCTCGGAATCAAACCGGATACGCCACTCAACGCTCCGCCGTCGGTTAATGGCGAAGTTCTGGCGGTAGACACCGGAGGCTTGGTCGAAGTGTCACTGGGCCGAGATGATGGAATGCGTGAAGGATTTACCCTGGAAGTGCACCGCGGGCAGCAGTACCTCGGGCGATTGGTGGTCAAAACAGTTCGCGATGACAAATCGGTAGCCCGCATTTTGGATGGTTACCAACGCGGGTATATCCGCCCCGGCGATCGCGTGGACTCGAAGCTTTTCTAGCAAGCGGTTCGAATAACTCTCAATCCTTCCATTAATTTATTTGGCAAACTCTGGCCGCACAAAGAATATTCTCATGAGCAGCGGAAACCAACCGAAACACGTTCTCAACGTCTACACGGTGATGCTCATCGCATCCACTATTTTCATGTTGCTTGCTTGCATTCTGATGGGCATCGAGTGGGCTCGCTTCGGCTAAGCTTCACAACGCTCCTACCGGTTTTCCTCCCGGTGAATTCTCGATTCGCCGCGTCTCAGCCTTGGAATTCTTACAACCAGGTGGGCATCCGCCAGCTGAACTTTCTCAAGAGCAACCCGTAAAACTATCGGCTGGTCCGGGTTAGACTACTCTCTTCTTTTCCGCCGCTCTCGTTGGCGCACGCTGAATCTCAGCCGTTAGCCCGGGGCGTTTTGCGCTGAGATCGAATCCAGCGGAAAGTCAGAGCCAGAGTTCCATGACGCAAAGGGAATCGCTATGAATTTGCCTCGCAGTCCGTTCTTGTTTATCTCGGGGATTTTGGTTGTCTTGGCCGCGACACAAGTTGCTGTGCGGGCGGAAGACAGTGCCCCGCCAGCCGAATCTGTATCGGGTCCCAAGGCGACCGTCGAAGACCTGAAATGGATCGCTGGTCATTGGCAGGGCGAAGCACTGGGAGGGCGTTTTGAAGAGACATGGAATCCGCCCTTAGGCGACAGCATGATCGGCATGTTCAAGCTGCTCAACGGTGAACAGACGCAGTTTTGTGAGCTCCTCATGATCCTTCCAAAGCAGGATTCGCTGGTGCTACGATTGAAACACTTTTCCGGCGAGTTGGTTGGCTGGGAGGAGAAGGATAAGTATGTTGAGTTCCCCTTGGTCCGAGTTAGTGATCGAGTAGCCGAGTTTGCCGGTTTGACCTTCACCCGCATTAACCAGGACGCGATGCACATAACGGTCATGGTTGAGCGAGAAGGCGAGCAAAGCGAATTGAAGTTCGAGTGTCACCGCGCGAAAAAGTAGTTCACAGACAGGCTGATTGTAAATCTGCGGGGTGCGGCTCAGGCGTTTTGCTTGGCTCTTGGATTTTTAAACGTAGCTCTTGAGCACAGCCGTCGAGTCGCCTGGTGGCGTGAGCCTGTCCGTGCTGAGTACAGCGAAATATGGAATGATATGAACCCTATCACTAGTAAATTGAATTTCCCCATGTTGTGCTCGCGAAAAGTGTGGCTCCGTGCGACTTTGGCAATCGTGTTGGTTACCGCGTCCCATCACTGGGGAATTTCCCAAGAGCCGCGGCAGTCACAATCCGCGACAGCCATCCAGGGCTTTCCCAGCCTGGACAAGGACGATTGGCCATGGTGGCGCGGTCCCAGCCGCGATGGCTGGGCGGAAGACAGCCAGATTCCAGCCAGGTTTGGTGAGACTGAGAATGTTCTGTGGAAAAGCGAGATTCCCGGTCGGGGCCATAGCTCTCCGATCATTGTTGACGGTCGAGTTTACTTGGCCACCGCCGATGAAGGCCGAGAGATTCAGTCGGTGTTGTGTTATGAGCTCCAAACCGGACGCAGACTCTGGCAGCAGGAAATCAGCAGAGGTGGATTTCCCGCCAACAACCATCCCAAGAATACCGAAGCCAGTTCCACCATTGCATCCGACGGCGAGGCCTTGTTCGTCACCTTCTTTCACCATCGGCAGGTGAAACTGAGCTGTTTGGAATTGAGCGGCAAGACGCGTTGGGAGCAGACCGTAAGCCCCTTCGATCCGAAGAAGTATGAATATGGCTACGCCCCGTCGCCGGTGCTTTTTCAGAATTCCGTAATTGTTTCGGCCGAACATGATGGACCTAGCGGCTTGGTTGCCTTCGATCGCAAGGGTGGGCGCGAGCTTTGGCGAACCAGTCGTCCGGCCAACATCAGCTTCTCTTCTCCGGTGGTAGCCCAGGTCGCCGGTAAGCCCCAGTTGCTTATCAGCGGTTCCGACCGGGTTGCAGCTTATGCTCCGGTCAATGGGGCGGAACTCTGGTCGGTCAAGGGAACTACCAGTGCGACCTGTGGAACCATGATTTGGAACGAGGATTTGGTTTTTGCCAGTGGCGGCTATCCGGTAGCTCAGACCATCGCAGTCAAGGCCGATGGTAGTGGGGAAGTCGTTTGGCAAAACAATCAAAAATGCTATGAGCAATCGATGATTCTGGTTGACGGGCATGTCTACGGACTGACCGACAAGGGGGTGCTCTATTGCTGGCGCGCGGACGATGGCCAAGAGAAATGGCGGGCACGCTTGTCCGGACCGGTTAGCGCGTCGCCGGTGGTTGCCAACGGTTTGATTTATTGGGCAAACGAAGCCGGTACCATGTATGTATTCCGAGCTAACCCGAACAAGTTCGAATTAGTGGCAGAGAATCGTTTGGGCGAAGAAATATTTGCCAGTCCGGCTCTGTCCGGCAATCGAATGATCTGCCGGATCGCCACCGGTCAAAAACCGAATCGACAGGAATTCCTGGTGTGCATTGGTGAATCCTAGGGCTCAGATATTGGCTAGGGGCGACTGTTGGCTTTGGAGCGTGCGGCGTTACTGAATTCGATCCGCAATGCTAAGATAGTGACTTGGTTGCGGTGCGAGTCGGATCTCGGAGCTTAGTGTTCAAGGCTACCTGCTTGGGTAGTTTTGAGTCGTTGGCTGGGCTTAAATGTTGTGCGGATGCAGTGTCGTTCCCAGGCAAGGCTCTCCAGTGGCTTGATATCATGGATCTGGAACGCGAAGAATCTTCTGAGCCGGCTGGGCAAGCAAGCGACGGAAACGCGTTGCTTGACTATCTGCATGTCGTGTTAACGACTGGTGTCGGGCCCCAGATCTTGCACCGACTACTGGAAGAATTCGGCACTCCAAGGGGAGTTTTAGCCGCCAGTCCGCAGGAGTTGCATGCTGTACCGGGAGTCGGTGTCGCCCTGGGACAGCGTTTGCGTTCGGGGGAGTCGCGGGAGCGGGCGGCCTGTGTCATGGCCACTTGCCAGGAACGACAGATCTCCATTCTCACCCCCGCCGATCCTCGCTTTCCTCGATTGCTGCTTGAGATTCCGGACCCGCCCAACGTATTGTTCTTACGAGGTGAGCTTCTACCGAGCGATGCGCTTTCGGTTGCAATTGTCGGAACGCGAGGGGCTTCTCAATACGGGCGTTCGCAGGCGGAGCGGTTTGCCCGCGCCTTGGCCCGAGCTGGTCTGACCATTGTCAGCGGTTTGGCGCGCGGCATCGATTCGGCGGCTCATCGAGGCGCACTCGAAGCCGGCGGGCGAACCTTGGGTGTATTGTGCAATGGGGTAGCTGAAGTCTATCCGCCCCAGAACGAGGAGCTGGGATTGCAGATTGCTGAGCAGGGTGCGTTGGTTAGCGAGATGCCGCCGGGTTCCAAGCCGAAGAAAGGCATGTTTCCCCAGCGGAATCGGCTGATCACCGGAATCTCGCTGGGCACCATCGTGATTGAAGCCGCGGAGCGTTCGGGAGCTTTGATTTCTGCCCGCTTGGCGGGCGAACAGGGCCGTGAGGTTTTTGCCCTGCCCGGTCTGGTTTCATCGCCAAACGCACGGGGTTGCCACCGCTTGATTCGAGATGGGGCACTGCTGGTTCAGGATCCCGAAGATGTGATCGAAGCCCTCGGGCCCTTGGTGGAAGGTGTTGAGTTGGGGCCCGAGCAAACGATTCGCAATGCAGCCGAATTGCAATTGAACGATCAGGAACGTGTTGTGCTGCAGGCTATCGACATCCAGCCGACCGACATCAACGCCATCGTGGTCGGCAGCGGGCTACCGGTCCCCAGAGTGTTGAGTACGTTAAGCGTGTTGGAAATGCGTCGGCTCATCCGGCGTGTGAGCGGTCAGTTGGTGCAACGATTGTGAATCGGAGTCTCGCTCTGAGCTTTTTTGACGGTAGTAGCGGCGCGTGCCGGCAGTCGGCCGGTTCGATTTGTCGAGGATGTTGTATGCAGTTTCCGAGGTCCTGCTTCTGTGACTCTTGATGTAGCAGCCATTCTAGGACCCGGAGGAAGTATTGCGCGACGGCTGAGTCGCTACGAGCAGCGACCTCAACAGCTGGAGCTTGCCGAAGCGGTGAGTCAGGCGCTGAGCTCCAATCAACATCTGGTGGCGGAGGCCGGCACCGGTGTGGGCAAAAGTTTCGCCTATCTGGTTCCGGCCATCTTGCACGCCACCGCCGATCAAAGCGAAGAGACTTCTGAAGAGGCAGGAGACGGGCGGCATGGCAGACGTATCGTCGTCAGCACACACACCATCTCACTTCAAGAACAGCTGTTGGATAAGGATCTGCCCTTGCTCAACAGCGTCATTCCCAGGGAGTTTACCTCGGTATTGGTCAAGGGCCGAGGGAATTACCTGAGCCTGCGTCGCTATCAGACGGCATTAAAGCGGGCCACCAATTTGCTCAACGAAGAGGAGTTCCGTCAGCTGGAGCAGATCGGTAGTTGGTTGCAGGATTCCACAGATGGCTCGCTGAGTTCTCTGCCCTTTCGGCCCATCGGCTCGTTGTGGGATGAAGTTGCCAGCGACACCAGCAATTGTCTGGGCCGAAAATGCAGAACCTACGATGAGTGCTTCTACTATCGAGCTCGTCGGCGCACACATGGAGCGCAGATACTAGTCGTCAACCATGCCCTGTTCTTTACGGACCTGATGATTCGGGATGAGCTTGGCTTCGGCATTATTCCGGACTACTCCGCGGCAATTCTGGATGAATGCCATACTCTGGAGTCAGTAGCCAGTTCGCACTTGGGCATCAAAGTCACCAACGGCCAAGTCCAATACACGCTGAACAAACTTTACAATCCCCATACGGGAAAGGGCTTGTTTCCGGCTCTCGGCTTGGAGTCGCTGACTGAGTTGGTCAACCGCGCGCATACCCTGATGGACCAATTGGCTTTTGACCTGGATCAGTGCATGAACCGCGATGAGCCTCACTGTCGGGTGAGGGAAAGCGGCATCGCGCCCAATTTGATCAGCGACGTTTTGGACGAAATCCGTGGGCACCTCAGCCGCAGAGCCGACCAGGCGGAAGATGCATCGCGGCGCCAGGATTTAAGCTCGGCGGCGGGACGTTTGGAATCGCTGGCGAATCACATCAGAGCCTGGTTGCGACAAAGTGAAGAGGGTTTCGTGTATTGGCTCGAACGGGTGATGACTCGTCGTGGCGATCTTCGTATGGAGATGCATGCGGCGCCCATTGACATCTCGACTCGCATGCGTGAGATGCTGTTCCAGCAAGTACCCAGCGTCGTCATGACTAGTGCTACCGTGTCGACCGGTCGCGAGGGAGGTTTTGAGTTCTTTCAATCTCAGATTGGGGCAACAGGCAGCCTGACCAAGCGGCTGGGCAGTCCCTTCGATTACGAAAGGCAGTCCGAGCTGATCCTGGTGGACGATATGCCTGACCCCGCCGCCAGGAGAGCGGAGTACGAAAAGCTGTTGCCCAAAATGATCGCTCGCTACTTGTTGCGAACTGAAGGCAAGGCATTTGTATTGTTCACCAGCTACAGTACGCTGCGAGCCACGGCAGAAAGAATGCGACGTTGGTTTGCCGAACAGCAAATGACACTCTATAGCCAGGCTGAAGGCACACCCCGCGGTCGTTTGTTGGAGATGTTCAAGCAGAATCCTCACGGAGCTCTCTTCGGAACGGATAGCTTTTGGCAGGGAGTGGACGTTCCTGGCGAGGCGCTCAGCAATGTGATTATCACCAAGCTACCCTTCAGCGTGCCGGATCATCCCTTGCTTGAGGCCCGCCTGGAACAGATTCGTGCTTCGGGAGGAAATCCGTTCATGGATTATCAAGTCCCGGAGGCCGTCATCAAGCTGCGTCAAGGGTTTGGACGCCTCATTCGCACCGCCCAGGATCGCGGAATCGTGGTCGTGCTGGATTCCCGAATTCGGACCAAGCATTACGGCAAGAGATTCTTGGAAGCACTGCCGATCACGCGGGTGACTCACGAGTTTGTTCAAGAGGAATCGAATCGATAGTTAAAGCCGTGACGCAATCGACCGAGGTCGAGACGTATCGCTGGCATACGAGTTGAAGCGGAGCTTACCTTTTCACATGTCCGAAAATCACCAGTCCCTGTGGCACACAGTGGACTGCGCACAGGAGTAATTGATGTCGGTAGAACCACTGATCGCCGTATTTGTGGATTTTGAGAACCTAGCGATAGGTGTCCGGGATATGAAGTCGGGTGATTTCGAGATGCGGCTGGTCCTGAAGCGGCTGCTCGAAAAGGGCCGTATCGTTTATAAGCGAGCCTATTGTGATTGGAGCAATTACGCCGACGCCGTTCGGGAGTTTCACGCGCAGGGAATCGAACTGATTGACATTCCGCAGAGCAAGATGAGTGGCAAGAACAGTGCAGACATTCGGATGGTTGTGGATGCACTCGATCTCTGCTATTCGAAGCAGCACATTGATGCCTTCGCCTTGATTTCCGGCGACAGCGATTTCTCACCGCTTGTTTCCAAGCTCAAGGAGAACAACAAGCGGGTCATAGGCTGTGGCGTGAAGAGTTCTACGTCCAATTTGCTGATTTCCAATTGCGACGAGTTTATTTACTACGATGACTTGGTTCGGGTCGCGACTAAGAGTCGGCGTGCACCCATGAAGGACGCGAAGAAAAAGGACAAAAAGCAGGAGGCCGGAGAACAGCTTCTGGAGGTGTTGGAGTCTCTAGAGCAAGATCAAGACTCTGTCTGGGGATCGGCGCTCAAGCAAGCAGTTCGCCGCGTGTATCCCGGTTTCAACGAAGCTTACTACGGCTACACAAGTTTCTCGCAGTTGCTCAAGGACCTTGCAGCCAAGGGCTTGGTCGAGCTTGAATACGACGCCAGTCGCGGTAACTATCAAGTGCGCAGGAAACAAGACTGATTCCATGCCGGTGACAAATCGAACTGGGTCAATGAGCTAGCGGGAACCGCACAGGATAATCTTGACTACGTGGAAATCGCTCGCTTGGGCAAGGAGATTCGCGATGCGGAAGAGCCACCCAAGGAATAGCCGATGTTTCTGTTCGATACCGACCATCTCATCATTCTTAAGCAGGGGATGGGAGCCGACTTTGATGCCTTAGCAGCGAAGTTGAAAGACCAGTCTGCGGAAGATTTATTCATCAGCATAGTCTCGTTTCATGAACAGCTGCTTGGATGGAATAAGTATCTGACTCAAGCTAAAGATCAGACCGGCCTGACGCGCGGTTATCGGCAGCTCGAGAATCTGCTATCGAGTAGTGCTGTTTTTCCTCTGGCTCCCATCCGAAGAGTTGGCCATACAGCGTGTCGCTGCCCGAGTTGAGCAGGGTGGGCACAAAATTCCCGAACCAATTATTAGGCGCCGGTACCAACGCGGACTCGCGAATCTATTGAAACTGTACGCGCCGTTGGTTGATGAGCTCCAGGTTTACGACGCTTCTCAGTTGCCGCCAGTATCAATTGCTGAACTAAAAAATGGTCAGCAGGCAGTAGCCGACCAAGAGAAATGGACGATAATTAAGGCATCCACGGAGCACGATGAATGAGCATTGGTAATAAAGCCCCAACTGACCAATCCCTTTCCGAAAAGGCGAATGCGGCCTTTCTGAAGGCAAGCGACGATGTCGTCGAAAAGGCCAAGAAGGCCCGCACTGATGTCATTATCTGGCGTGACAATCGAATTGTAAGACTGCCCGCCGAAGAAGCAGCTGGCCTGATTGAGGAAAAGCGGCGCAACGGCTCCCAGTGCAAGAGCGGCTAGCCAGATTTCGCCCGTTTGCATCGGTGTCGGTCAGTCAACCTAGGCGGATAGCAGTAGCGCCAACCGAAAGTCGGTTTGTTCGACATCGGCGATTCGCAACGAGAACAGCCGACGGTTGAGTCATGGTTTTCGCAAATCTGCACCTGACACAGGTAGATTCGACATGTGTTGCCAACGCCTGACTTCTCAGTTCGCCCAAACGCGAATCCAGAAGATACCTGTCGGACGATTTCACCATGGCTGGTGAATCCCACACGGAAGGTAACATGGAGCGATCGAGCGGACCTAGCCAAGGAGTCGTGCATCACGGCGATGGCGGGTTTCCGTCCAATAACCCCGCTAACGGGTCGTCCCCTAAGGGTGTTGAGATTTCCGAAGGGAAATCTGGCTAGTGGCGATCCACATCGATTCCAACTTGTGCTCAACTGCTCTGGTCGGACAGCCCAACGCGCGCAAGCGGTTCGACGTTCGAAGCAGTTTCCGCATGATGTGAAAGTCACCAACGCGCGCAACGACCTCCGTAAAGTAGTTCGAACTGGCGACAGCCGGAAGCAGCCCTGGGAGCCCAAACTTCTT
>JANSWS010000298.1 GCA_024743355.1 bacterium | reverse complement strand
TAGTAAATCAAAACCGGTAATTCTAATTGTCGTCAGCAGACTCTGCCCAACCTGCACACAAGCCCCAAACCAACTCCAACCGCTTACCCAAAACGGAACTTCTAGTTGGCGTCACCCGGCAAATCTAGTTGTCGCTATACATCTTGGATATCGCGCAAGGCGAAGTGAAGCTGAGCGTGAGTACACTCGGTCGCCGGTGTCGCGGAGTCGCCTTTAGCCCGGATAACCGCGGCCTTGTGACGGCAAGCGAGTCGGAATTAGCTCTATGGGATTGCAAAGACGGGCAGCAATTGGCGGCACACGTGGCCAGGGAAGGCAGGAACTTTATCACGGTCTTCGAAGACTGGATTGCGACCGGGAACGAAGGCAGTGTGGAGTTGCGGGACAGCCAGACCCTGGAGCTTGTCAAAACCTTTGAGATGACACCCGATCAAAACGATCGTTTTGGATTCTCGAACGTGGGTGATGTGAGCTTTGCCAAAAACGAACGCAGGATGGTTTCCGGATCTTGGAATAATACGTTGACCCTCTGGGATCTCGATTCCACCCAGCCTTTGTTGACAATCCGCGCCCACAACGCCGGCATTCATCATGTGGCCTTCACGCCCGACGAGGAGTCGATTATCTCTTCGGGCCACGACGGATTGGTACGCATCTGGAGAACGCGCAATCGTTCGATGCATTAAGGTCGCTTTTCGCGGGAACGCAAGCTGCGGGAAAACGCTACTTTCGCGGGAGCGAAAGGCGACTATCGAACTCGACTTAATGCAAGCATGGTCGAAGGAAACCACGCTGCAAGTGTGATCCCAAGAAATTTCTGACACGCTATAATCATATCCTGGGATGGAATCAGGCTTTGTCAGTTGCCCCAGACTTTTTCAGTTATCGGGCACTTCGGCATCAACTTCCACGTTCCGCCATGCGATGCTGCGGCCCAAGGGACTTTTCGTGATACGCATGGCAACTCAATTCAACTCTTCTCGGATGACAAGATGGCAGAACTAACCGACGTTGCACGATGGAAAAAATGGGCTGATGCTCTGCGTCAGGAGATGATGGTTGGACTCACTCCCGAAATCACCAAGACGATAGAGATGGTGGCTGACGAGTCTGAGACGAAGAAAGCCATGAAGACACTCCGCAGTACTACCTTTTGGGATACTGGAAAAGCAGGAGCGACCACCCGTGATTTGCTCGCTACGGCCGGATTCGAGGTCGAAGCACATGAAGGTGAAGACAAACGCGTGAGTGAGATTACGTTCAAGCTGAACAATACTTGGCGTGGAATCATGCAGAATGTCATCGATCGGGGCAAGCGCTAAAGCCATAGCGGAGCTACTCGACCGGTTGCCAAAGAAGAATTGAAGCCAAAGATCTAATCCAAGGCTGAAGAGATATTGACAGGGCAAGAAAAAAGCGTTCCTCCACGAGGGCTGATTGCTGTGAAATGGAGCCGACCTGAAACATCGGTGACTTTGTCGAAACTGTAGGTGATGCTTAGCTTCCCTTTGGACTTGCTAGCCTTGCCGCTCGTAGAGTTGTGAATAACGCCCGTCGCCGGGTCGGAAATCTCAGCGATACCCGATAGCGATAATTCTCTGGACGGAATGTCGTCGCACGTCAGTTTGACTTCAAGTTGTTTGCCCGTGTCCACAGAAATGGCGACTTCTGCGCCCACTTCGAACTCCTCGCCGTTGACTTTCAACTGGGTAAAGCCGGTAGGATTGCTGAAAACAGCTTGACCCCGCTGATCTTTGTCACAGCCAAGCAGGGTAATCATAAAAAGAAACAGGGCAGTTTTCCTCATTGCACTTGGATCAAACACACAATAACCCCAAACACAAAGATTGCGCAACGGCGAAAAATGGATCTTGCAAAAAAATTCATAAAGCATCTTCCGTTGTAAAAGAAGTTTTTGCGACGTTCCTAGTGTCACGAAGAGCTAACGCCCGATCCCCCATTCTCGCCAAACCTCCGGATCGACCCCAGAAGAAACCAACTCGACTCTTCCGTCTCCAAAGGCAGTTGCAACGACATTTGCATGGAGACTCAGCGCGGTATAAATCGATTCCTGCACTCTCACGAGGCCGTTGAAACAGGTATTGTGGAAAGGTGGAAGAATAGAATGCACGTAGCAGCTTGAACCTTCTATCCAGCGATGGCCCGGTCGGAATTGCTTGGGCTCCATGGCCACCGGAATGCCAATATCGGAAGTGCATTTCTCTAAAAAAACAGCGTGATCCGCTTCCGTGATTAATTGAGTTCGCGGCTGTACCGACACAACCAGCGGAACCTCCGCCCCTGAATCCGTGACCGTGAACTCTGCAAAAAGCATCGTGTTTGAGGCCCCGTTGCGAAGGGCTGGGAGACTAAGCGCTTGCTGATCGATTTGAAATGCCCAAGGCCCTTTCATGCCGTCAATGGTTGGGCCTTTGCTCATCAAGTAGTTGGTGTCAATCCCCAACCCATTCTGGTTATTGGGGCATCGAAACGCGGCAATTTGGTTGGCCTTCGCCTTGAGGTTCGCTCCGCGGAAACAAGGCACCGAGAAATCGCACTCGTTATAGATCGTCTGTTCTTCCAGGAATGGGAGCAGCATGGTGTGCGCGGAATGTCCAGTTGCGCTGGAACCCCTGGGCAAGCGTCGGTATTGCGAATGGTAATTTGCCACAGCAAGTGCAAGTTGGCGTAGATTGTTGGTGCAGCTCACGCGCCGCGAGGCCTCCCGCGCATACTGGATGGACGGTATGAGTAACGCGAGCAAGATCCCAATGATCGCTACAACGGTTAGGAGTTCAATCAGAGTTAGAGCAGGCCTCGAGCTCTCCATTCGTTCTGTCGCTTTCTCGCCTCGTGTGAGTTGCTTTCACCTGAATTGTATGGACGCCTGGGACAGTAGCAAGAATTTATGGACCGGTGGATTGCTCGGCAAAAAAATGGAGAAAATTCTATCGCTGCGTTTCCGTAGGAATTTCCCTTTCGAAAAACTGGTATCGTACGCAGCATCCCTCCAGTAAATCGGGCGAAAAATTTTCTTGGCATGCGTGTTTGCGAACGGAATTGCACTTTTTGCGAACGGCTTAATTGGATTTGGGTAGGTGTCCTGTTCGGAAGACTGTCCTTTGAGCGCCTTCGTCAAGGCTTTTGACGGTCGCATTTTGTTTGCGAATAGCGCGTATGTCAGCACATTTTCCGAGGGACGAACGGCATTGAGAAACACCGCAACGCGATCTTTGAAGCGTTATCGGTGGAGGATGTGATGCAACTGTCTCGCTGTCTGTGTCGGCTGCAGGACGCAGGCTTCGAAGATTTCGGGTTATGAATACGACCTCCGGTTGAAATATTCGCTTTGACACCGGACGAAGCCTCCGTCGAAAGAGCGGCGATTGAACTTCACGAAACAGATGCAAAGTGATGTTCGGATTGAACAGGAGGAAACGGAGAAAACAGAGGGTAGTATGCAGAGCCACGACATCTGCAAGCTCTGTTGCCTCTGCCAAGTCACGAATGCAAAATTTGGATTTTGGTCATTGGGCTTTGGACTTTGGTCATTGGGCTTTGTTTATCTTGTCCTCTTTGTGGCTAAATAATGCTAACGCGGACCAAGCTGGGCGAACGGACACAAAAATGACAAAGAGATACAAAAGTCAATATGTAGCGGGCAATCAGCTCGCAGTCAAAACTATGGGGAGGAAATTGGAAACTGACAAAGCCCTTGGGCCGCCTCGTAATCCATAAGCTCATCTTCGTTCCACATGGATGGATCAATGGATTTGGAATGATTGACGCTCAGCCACTGAATGTCGACGGATGTAGTCTTTTGGGCAACGACCAACTGATTATCACCATTTCTGCCGCTTCCGGTCTCGCTAATAAAGATATTTGTTGGCAAATGAACTCCCGCGGTAGGCTCGCCCCAATCAAGCAGCGATCTATACCGCAAGGTTTCTTGTATGCCCCGGTCGGATCTGTTGAGGTACACGCAGGAGTATCGCGTCGGTAGAGACTTGTGAAGATCAAACACATATTCCCATCGAGTTGAGTATTCACCGAATTTCCCCTGGCGAAAGGGAAATTCCACGTCCACCTCAACAAGATGCCCAGATGGTTTAACCGATCCATAAGCCGTGATCGCACCTATGGTTGCGTCCCACTCTGCATCCATTTGTTCGCGGTCATAAGTCGCATTTGGAAAAAATGATGCCCCTGTCATAAAGATATTGGCAATGCCGGCCTCCTGTAAATGCGACGCAAAGCTCCGCTTGCTCTTACTCTTGGGTTGGGAGACAAAGTCAGTTTGCAACACGGTATTCTTGTCAACTAAGAATGATAGTGAATGCACTCTCCTGCGTTGGCGAAGGTGATCGACCTCCTCTTTTATCGAGATGGCGGCAAGACGCTCATCCTCCGGGTTGAAAGCAATGCGACATGCTCTTTTGAACGTTATGCTGATGTCGTCTCCATCTTCTTGACGTTCATATTTCAGTAGAACATCAAACGAGTTTACACTTGCGTAATTATTCCTCACGTGTTGGAGCATGGATCCACAATCGGAAGGTGTCCAAGTTTCATCGCCGGACGCGTGCCTGCAAGCTGTTCCGATCACGAGTAGTGTTAAGAAAACGATGCTGGCGGCATCGATACCGTGTTTGAGTTGGCCAGTCATGTGCAGTTTGGCGTCCCGTCGAAATACAGCTCACATGTGTGAAAAAAACGCTTGCCTTCGCAGAGAAACTGAAGTTCCAAGGAGGCTGTTTCCCCAGCATCAGCTGTATTCGATCGGAGCTGAATCCGATGGACTAAGCCAACTTGGTCCATGCATTGCAACTTCACTTCAAATCCAATTTTCGACTCGGGCACGACCTTAAGCTCAAGGGGGGCTTCGGCACTCAATTGCCCACCTCTGGGATTTTCATAGAGGCGGAATATGGCGGTTCCTACGTAGCATGTAGACTCGTCGTCCCAGACCATGAGTACCTTGCGAGGTGAAAAGACGAAATCACCAACTTTAGTCACGGTAAGCTGGCAGGTGGCGACCGCGTTTGTCGACTCATCTTTCAGATATACATTTCCGAACAAGCCAAAGTCGCCGACTGCGGTTTTGTCCACTTCTATAAGTAGGAATGGTTGTGTACCTGATTGCGACACGATGAAACTTGCCTCACCAAGTGCTCCGGTTCCCTTCACTAATAGGTTGGGCAGCGCGACAGGCTCGGTGTAAGTGAAAGGAAGCTTAATCGGTTCCAGTGCGCGTTCAGATCGCAGGTCTCGAAACTCAATGCGATATTGAGGCTGCGAAAATTTTAAAAAACCTCGCAAGTCATATTCGCCAAGCACAATCAGGCGATCTCGCAGGCCTGGTCCATCGGACAAAGAAAAACGAAACGCATTTTGAGGGCGCGATGCATTAGGAGTCAGTTCCACTGTAACGCTCGCTGAATCACCTGGTTGCAACACTCCAATTTTTTTTGTTTGCACGGTGCAACGGCAGGTACTGTCGAAGTGATTCAGCCGGACGGCGCGTTGGGTCTTGTTCAGAATTTCAAGCTTCAATTCGGCGGTTCCCCCGACGGGTAAGCTTCCAAGATCAAGCTTTGTTTCCCAGTGAAATCGCGCCGGTGGTAGTTCTTGTAGGACAACCTGTCTCGATATTTTCTGTATCGGTAGGTCGCTCGATAACAACGGCATCTGACTGACTTGAAATGCGATAGCAAACAGTCCAAGTTCATGCCACATATTCATCTGGCTATCCTCGGTTTAAATATAGTCCCAAAGCGTGCGTAGATAGCGGAGAAAAGGCAGCAAGCTGTGTTGGTAGTGTTGATCAATGAGCTTCAACAAGTTAGGCGCTCGCCTTCAGTTCCGGCAAACGTCTTCCCGCTACTTCTCACAAAGGTAGACGTGTTTTGGGTCTGAGCAAGATTTCAGAAACGGAAGGATTGCTCGCAAAAAAATTGGAGAAAAATTCTACCGATGCGTTTCCGTAGGTCTTTCCCTTGCGGAAACCCCGTCTCGCATGCTGCATCCGTTCCGCAAATCGGGCGAAAAATTTTCTTGGCATGCGTGTTTGCGAACGGAATGGCACTTTTTGCGAACGGCTTAATTGGACTTGGGGAGGCTTCCAGTTGGGAAGACTGTCCTTTGAACGCCTGCGTCAAGGCTTTTGACGGTCGCATTCGCTAGTCAGCTATCAGGCGCGTCTCAATGCTCGTAATCCTGAGTCGGACCACTCGGCTTCCGATAGAGGAACGCATCGGAGGTCAGCAGCGAAACCAGGAGTGCTTTCATGCTGCCGCCACTGTCCCGGTAGGCTCGCTGCGCGTCGCGAAGTACGGGCGCATCATTGAGCGTTTCGTTGCGCCCCATCCAGAATCGGAAGGCATGGCGGACAAAGACCTGTTCCGCGCGTTCGCTTTCCGCAATTCTGTGGATCATCTCGATGGCGTTGGTTACCTCTCCGTCCAGTGCAGGGTCGCCGGAAGCGATGATTTCACCGGTTGTGTCAACCGGTTTACCGGCTTCCGTTTCTCGATACAGTCCCGCATGGTTGTACATCTCAAATGGCAAACCCAGCGGATCCATCTTCTGATGGCAAGTCCAACAATAGTCTTCCCTGGTAACCCGCATGCGCTCACGCAATGTCTGTTGCGGTTCATCCGGAAGCATCGCATCGATGGTGATTGGTACGTCGGGAATACCGCCTCCCAATAAGCGTTCTCGAATCCAGCGACCGCGGCGAATGGCATGATTGTCCATGGCATCGGAATGGGAAACCAGCCAGCTGGGGTGAGTCAAAAGGCCCAGACGCTGGCCCTCAGGCACACTGGCCAATATCCGCTCCGGTTTCATCGACCCATTTCCGAAGCTCCGTCGACTTACACGAGCATAGATCTCGGGCCCCGAGAGCTTCGCCTCGGTAACGCTATGGTTGACGTTTGCAGGCTTCGGCTTTTTGCTAATGGACTTCGGCGGTTCTTCTCCCGGGTTGGCCTTCAGCCAGGCTTCGAGCTCGGCAGCCTGCTTTCGGGCGGCTTCCGCTGCCTCCCTCTTTGCCTGAGCCAAAGATGCCTGTACCTCGTCCGCAGTGCGTCGTTTGCCAAAATACAGATTGTCGCCCTTGCTGGCCACGACCTTGTCAGTCGTGAGCAGCTGCCTGAGAACCTCCCGATCTTCTTGCAGGATCAGCTCAATCAGGCGATCGGTACTGGCGGTCGCATCGAACATCGCGCGGTAGTGCGCTTGTCCCCGGTTGCTCGCTCCCGTATCTGCCAGGGCTTTCGAGTCCTTGCAGATGTAGCCAGCCAGGTCGTAGTCGAAGTAGTCGCGGAAGAAACACAAAATACGTGGCTTTCGTATGCTGTCGTCGGCCAGCATTCGTTCCACTTCGCGTCGGACGTCGTCTCGCGTTCGCATCCGGCCTTCGAGAATCGCCTTGCGCAGTGCGTCGTCTGGCCGGAGGAAACGCAAGGCGTGGTTGACTGCCAAGCCTAATTCCCAATCTTGCAGCATGACACGTCCGTGCTGATCGGGCTGGCCGCGCTCAGCCAACTCGGGGCGAAAGAGCGCGTCACGATCCAAAAAAATGGCGGACAGGCCGAGGACAACACCATCTTCCTTGCCCAGTTTTTCGATCGACTGTTTAGTGATGGCCAAGTATGCGTCGGATTCTTCTTGGCTGGCGGGTCGGAATGTCAAGGCTTCGAAGAAGTAGTCGACCGCAGCACGCAGCTGCTGTTCCGAGCAACCTTCATTCTGCATCAAGTCATACACCGGTGTCAGCGGACGGACGACTTTGGTGCTATAGACCAGACTGGTCGGCAAACCGCGCAAGTCGCCCTGCATCTTGTCCTCGATCGACTTGGGATCGTCTGTAATCTGATAGGGCTGGGCGATGCTCAAGGGACCATAAGCCATGTAACGAATGATGTCCTCCGCCATGCTCATGACCTGAGTCGCTTCGGCGCCGTTGACCGAGTACAAGTCGGGGAAGTTCTCGAACCCATGATCTCGGGCCGACGATAAAACGGCCGGAATACTCTTTACCGCGGTCGCATAAGCCACCGTGCCGCCTTGCCATTTGATGATGCGATCGGTGCCGAAGTAAAGCTTAAGCTCACCACCGTGGTTGGTAGGCACAAAATCTCCATGGCTCCGCAGGCCGGGCTTCTCAGGATCGAACTGCGGTTCGGTGTTGATGAGTTCGTTCAGACGCGTGATGTGTTCCTGTGGAGTAACTCGCCACAGACGCGCGGGGGACGAGGTTGGTTCGAGTCGAATGCCTTCGGGCAATGGACCAAAGAGCAAGCTGTGGTCGACAAAGTTGCCCTTGCTGGGATCCAAGTGCTCCCGGAAACCTCCTTTGTCGCGGAGGGCGGCAGACAATTCATGGACGATCCAGTCAGAGAACTGCAGCCTGGCAATGACTTCGGGCTGCGGCATGTCGCGTGGCGGCATCTCTTTCAAACTGACCTGCGACCACACGCTGATCCAAGTGTTTGAATTGACTTCGTCCACCGGCCCCAAATCATCCAATGCGAGATTGCCCTCGGGATCCGCCCCGCTATGGCAGTCCGCACAGTGCTTGGCGAGAAAAGGTGCGGCAAAGCTCTCGAAGTATCGATCGATTTTTTGCCCGGGTGTATAAGTTTCCGCGCTTACGGATACGAGCAAGTTGCCGAAAAGTAAGATGGCCCAGAAAAATCTCACCGCATTCACAGCAGCAGTTCCTTGAGTGGGCCGGAGGACGCGTCAAACTTTTGCGCTAGTTTTTCGCTCATGTTGAAACGCTCACAGTTTTGACCGGCGGCTCGCAAGAGTGTGGCGTAAAGCGCATTGATGGGCCGTTTGCCATCCAGTTGGGTAAAGCAACCGGTCTTGAATGCGCCATCAAAGTTCCCCAGCAGCATCACCGGCCAATTCGCGCCATTGGTGTGCTGCTTATCCGCGTTATTGCTGGTGTAGACGATCAAGGTGTGGTCCATCATGGTACCACTGCCTTCCGGCACGCTTTCCAGGGCTTCCATGATCTTGACCAGCATGCGACTGTTGTACTGTCGAATCTTGATCCAAATGGGATTGTCGGGCTGATCCATGTGTCCGAGATTGTGCCCCTGCTCTTCGACGCCGAGCCCCTTCCAGGCACCGAAGATCTCTCCGCGGCCGGACCCAATTGTCAACGTATTGGTGATGCCTGAGGTGAGAGCCGAGATGCCGAGTTCCAGGAGAACATCGTGCCAATCGGTCTCGAACTGTGGATTGCTGTAACGTTCATCGACCTTGGGCGCGAACTTTCGCAGATGGTCAGCTACCGTGGCCAGGCGTTCTCGCAGTCCATTTGTATCTTGGAATCCCTGTACGAATTGCACATAGCGTTGCTGTTCTTCCGCGGGCAATCCGCTACCTTTGGCCGCCGCCAGCCTTTCGATCTGATGGAATAGCTGCGAGCGGGCTTCATGGTGGAGACGGATCTCGCCGGTGGCAATCCCACCGTAAAGCATCTGGTAGAGCTGGTTGGGGTTCGAGAACATGAAGATCGGCTGGCCGGCTCCACTGGCGGAAAGCGTCGCCAGCGTAGGCTTGGTGGTCATGTTTTCGATGGAGTCCATGCCGATGCACAGATGTGGCAGCAGCGTTGGCGGCAATGTTTGGCTCAGCTCATAATCGATCGTCGCCGCACTGGGCGGCACACCGTCACCTCCTCGATAGCCTCCCAGGGCGCCGAAGAATGCGCTGTGCGATGGACTGGTGTGCGTGCCGTGCAATCCGTTGATGATATGCAGGCGTTCTTTGAACGGTTCGAGGGGACTGATCGGTTCAGGCAGCTTGACTCCCGCCAGCGAAGCGCTGCCGTTCATCCCGGCAGGAATACAGGTCTTCGGATCGAAGCCCTGATTCTGCATAAAGAAGATGACTCGCTTGGGTGTTGTGTTACTCGCCGTTGATGCGCTCAGTCGCTGCGGGAGCAGCGAGCCGCCGAGTGTAGCACCCACGCCAGCCGCCACGCCGCGCAGCATTGTTCTTCGGTTCAGCATGATTAATCTTTCAGCGAGATACAGTCGATAGATCTACAGAGATGCCAGGCGAATCCCGCAAATCATGGCAGAATTCGCATCGGGAAGAAAGCCTAAGCTTTGCTTTGGGGAGCCGCAATTAGTTGGACAGCCCCACATTCGATTAGCCGAATGGGCGTTAGCCCCGGTTTTCGAAGGGCTTAGGCACC
>JANSWS010000707.1 GCA_024743355.1 bacterium | reverse complement strand
GCGTCTTGGGTGCAGGCACGAAGGTTCGTGCCGAAGGTCGCCTTGGGTGCCGCACTCCCGTGGATTCACCAACGGCTTATCTCGGAGTTGAGCGTCGGCCAGGATCCGGTAGGCTGTCGCCAAGGTCGGCTCAGACTCGAGTCAGCTTCTCGCAGAGCTTGGGGGAGTAAACCGGTCATGCCGTGCAGAGCGCTCTTTAGAACGCGCGTTCGAGAAGAGGCTTTGCGAGCAGGGCGTTGCGAAGCGCGCCCTAACCATCTGTTCAACCCGACGCTTGACCGCTCTGTCGTTTCGCTGCCGCTCCACTCCCTCGCCGTCAAGCGCGGGTTAACAGAACGTTGGGTGTAGCTGTGCCTTTACCGAGCACTACATTGTAGTTATAGTCGGCCCATGTCCGAGCTGCAGTTCGAATGGGATAAATCAAAGAGCCGACTCAATCTCCGAAAACACGGCGTCTCGTTCGAAGAAGCGCAATCAACCTTCTACGATGAGAATGCCCTGCTCATCGATGACCCAGATCATTCTGAAAGTGAAGATCGCTTCATCCTGCTCGGAATAAGTAGTGCCGCCCGCACGCTCGTGGTCAGCCACTGTTACCGTGAATCGGGCGGGACTATCCGAATCATCTCAGCGCGCAAGGCAACTCGTCCCGAGCGCGACCAATATTCTTCGAGACTACGATGAGAAAGGAATACGACTTCTCTAACGCAAAGCGCAATCCCTATGCAAAGAGATTGAAGAAGCAGATCACTATTCGGTTAGAAGAGCCAACTATCGAATACTTCAAAGAATTGGCCGAGGAAATGGATCTTCCTTATCAGACCCTAATCAACTTGTATCTACGCGACTGTGCTGAATCCCATAGGAAGCTCAGTCTCAAATGGAAGTAGCTACACCCAACAATCTGTTCAACCCGACGCTTGACTGCTCAGTCGTTTCGCTGCCGCTCCACTCCCTCGCCGTCAAGCGCGGGTTAACAGAACGTTAGGTGGCGAGAGAATCGATGAACGATATCGCCGAAACGGAAGTCCGCCGTGACTTTGTCGCATATCTGCACCGCGCGGCCCGAGACACTTTGGTGTCTAAGATAGAAGCGATGCACGATCCCAAAGAACTTGGGCAGCCTGCTATGAGTCTCTGTGTGGCCGTCGTAACGTCAGCGACTAGCTACATTGAGTGCATGATTAACGAATACTGGAATTCGATTCTGAACAACGGTAGGTACTCGTGGGGCGTCGAAGACCTTGTAAAAAGAAGGTTTCGTTCTGTAGCAGACGCCATGGACTGGAAGCGAAAACACGCGATTCTGGAAAAGTACGAATTAGCAGTATCGCTATCGGATAAAGCCCCCTTAGATAAAGGAGCGCTCCCCTACCAAGATGCCGAAACACTCATCGCCCTGCGCAACGAACTTGTACATTACGAACAACGGTCAATTGAGTACGAAAAAGGCGAGAGAACTACAGCTATCTCAAAACTAGAGAAGCGACTCGCGTGTAGAGTTTCAATTGGAAAGGAGCGGTCGGAACGGGCGCCTTTCCCGCACAAATACCTAAACGCTCAATGCGCTCGGTGGGCCGCCGAAGCTAGCCAAACATTTGTAGACACGTTTCTCGATAGGGTTGGCGCACCTAAGAAGCAATTCGTTATGAGCCTAGATGCTAATTTCGAATCGCCACCTAACAACGCGTTCAACACCGACGCTTGACCGCTTCCTTCCTGCGCTGCCGCTCCGGTCGGTCGCCGTCAAGCACGGGTTAACGCGACGTTAGAGCGCGCTCGACTCTCGGGTGGGTAGTGCTGGTCGTCATCGCCTTGCCACGGCTTCGCGTCGTGAAGCGCGCTTGTCCGTGCCAACGGCAGAACCATCGTGCCCAAGGCGTGTCTTGGGTG
>JANSWS010000726.1 GCA_024743355.1 bacterium | reverse complement strand
TTGCCGACGTTGGATTTACAAGCACGCAGCGCAAGTTTTGATGTTGCGCTAAATCCGAGTTACTCTCCCGCTTGCGGGAGAGTCGGGCCCGGGCACACGCGAAACGGGTCGGGGCCCGGAGAGGGTCGATTCTCCCCCACACCGGCCGTACCGACCAGTCGGGATCCGACTCTCCCCGGAGTGGAGAGTGAGATTGACCCATCGTTCGCATAATAGATTTGCACCTGTGCACGAAATAGCGCAACATCAAAAAGCGCAAGCGAGTGTGTACTCGATGGCGACTGATACTCGCTCGACTCGCGCGTCGTGCTTGAATTTTCGGGCGAGCCGCCGAAAAAAGTGCTTCACAGCGTTGCCGAAAGCCCCACCTCCAGCTTCAGGAACCGCTCGGCAAGCGGTCCTACTTGGCCCCCTAAACCTGCAGCCCCACTACGTGACCGGTGCTGAATGCTGCCTGAAAGTTGTAGCCACCGATGGGGCCATCGATGTCAAGAATCTCTCCGGCAAAAAACAAGCCCGGTACCAAACGACTTTCCAAGGATTTGGGGTTCACTTCCTTAGTCGCTACCCCGCCGCGAGTCACCTCCGCCTTGGCATATCCTCGGTTGCCGCTCAAGGGAACCACCAGGCGCTTTAAATCAGACAGCAGATGCAGGCGTGAGGACTTAGTCAGCTCCGCCAGCGTAGCCCCCGTCGCAACACTGGCTCTTTGCATAAGTACTTGACTCAACTTACGCGGTACAAACTTTTGAACGACGGTCGCCACTGCCATACGGCCGCCGCTAGCTGCATTCAACTCAACCGCCAATTGACTATCATCGACGTCGGGCACCAGATCGACTTCCAGTTGCGCCTGTCCCGCTTTCGCGGATTCGGGCACAAAGCGGGAAACATTCATTGCGGTAGGACCCGAACATCCAAAGTGAGTCCACAAGAAACTTCCGCGACTGACTCGGCGTGGATCTTTATTTTTGACTTCCTCTGCAATTACTCGCACGTTGACATCCGCAAGCGTAATGCCGGTCAGTTCGTGCACCCATGCGACGGGACTGAGCAATGGCGTCAGGGCAGGGCGGGTATCGACGATGCTATGCCCGAATTTTCGCGCCCATTCGTATCCGTCCCCCGTCGTGCCGCAACCGGGGTAACTCTTTCCTCCAACGCAGAGCAGCACTTTTGCGGCTTCGAATCGCTCGGCTTGGGTGATGACTTGCCAAACTCCATTCTCCGCGAGCAGCAAGTCATGCACCGCGACTCCGCTGCGGATGTCAGCCCCCTGGTTTTGCAAACGCTGTAGCAAAGCATCCCGCACATCCAAGGCCCGATCGCTGACCGGAAATACCTTGCCGGTATCTTCGACTTTTGTTGCCACTCCCAAACGCTCAAATTCGCGCACGACATCCTGAGGTGTGAGTTGATACAAGGCGGGCTTCAAGAACCTGGCCTGATCTCCAAAGGCTTGCAGGATGCCATCTACGCCACAATTGTGCGTGATATTGCAGCGTGTACCGCCTGACATCAGAATTTTGACGCCTGGCTTCTTGTTCTTTTCCAGAACCAAGACGCGTTTGCCGCGGGCTGCGGCCGTTCCTGCCGCCCATAAGCCCGCGGCTCCACCACCGACGATAATCAGGTCCCACACGCTTTGAATAGCTCCACAAGGGTTTAAGCCTTTTTAGGCGAGCGGCAGATGAATTCTTACCCGTAGCCACGCTCGCCA